>JBBPIG010000056.1 GCA_038040445.1 Acidobacteriota bacterium
CTCCGCGACGCCGCTTTTGTTTTCGATTCGCAGGGAAAAAGCGGCGTCGCGGAGTACCTTTGCCGCCGCAGTCCAAATCATTAGCATGAGCAACAATGACTCTAGCCTACGTAATGCCGACTTTTGCAAGAGGCTCTTTTGGCGATGTGACGCATCAAGGTGTTGCTTGAAGGTGAAGTTGTGATGACAATAGAGGACGACAGCGATGGAAAGGGGTGGAAGCATGGCAACCTCTGAGACCCCCTATCAGCGCATGTTCAGGTAGCAACTTCGGTGTTTAGTTAGTGGAAGGCGCCTCGACAACAATCTCCGGTCATTGCCTAATCAACTTATCTTCATTAAAACTCATCATCAAAGTTGCGGGGCTGGGGTTACTCTTAGCATAACCTACTCCCAGGAAAGCAAGTTTTATCTTTCTTCCGTCCGAGTAAGTAAAGAGAATAGAATAATCTTTCACTTCGTAGGTGCCGGAACCTGGTGTGGTTGCCGGGTTTATGCAAACAATCTGCTGGTGATACATCTCTTTCATCGCCCCGTTGTCGGAGAATCTTCCGTCGGAAGTAAAAGTGATGGTAGGAATTTTTCCATTCACTTCCCTTAAAACATACGTTCCATTGAAGGTTGCGCCGTCAACGGAATCCAATTGGTAAAATGACCAATCCCTTTGATTTTTGGAGATGATGAGTTTGTCACCTTCCATTCTCAATGGAATATCGCCGTAAGGCATTTTCATAACACCTCTGCCGTTACTGAACGTATAGGTTCCCCAATCCCGCGGGTATAGCTCCGGTGGTATCCGGGTATTCAACCCATCCAAACCCTCGGTAGGAAATTTGGATCCGAAATATACCTGCCCGTTAGTTAAGAAAATGGGTGAAAACACTTGCAAATTTAAACCAACGGCTGCTCCCGTTGACTGAATAGTACCTTGCCATACGCCGGTAATGCCGCTTCCCTTGGTTGAACCTGTTTTTAAGGCCGGCTCATTGAAATCGGTAAACTGTAAAGAGAATAAGAGATTCTCAATGCCATTACGGTAACTCATCCTGTCGGATGCATAGTATCTCGACACGCCGCCACAGTACTTTCTTGATTCTAAAATAGCCACCCGTTCAAAACGGTTATTGATTTTAACTACAAACAGTTCAAGCCCAAGTTCAGTTCCGTTTTCTACCTGAACACCGCCTTTACCCCGGATGTATTCCCATCCGTTAAATGATTTTTGGGCGGCGTTCTTTCCATAATTTCCGCCTGATTGATACATTTTGGTCGCTTTGTACATAGTGGCGGCTTCATCGTAGCTTTGCGCCAGAGCCTGTTCTAACGTGCCTGAGAAATTTAGCGGGGGCATGATCTGCATCGCTAAATGTTCATTGGCGGGCAAGTCAGATGGTTTGAATACCACGCCATCTTGAAATTTCTGTTCGTTCCATCCGCCAGGCGTGGTGTACGACGACATGGAGCCAAACTTTCCTGGCTGGTTGTTTTGATTGGCGGGTGAATTTGTGGTCGGCGCGCTTTTATCCAGTTTTATGCTAGAGATAAAAGTATCTAATTGCGTCACAGATGACTGGTCGTTCAGGACTCCAAGAACGCTGACGATTTTTCCGAAGCCGCTGAAAACCGTCAGGAAGGCAAGAGATTTGCTGCCTTGGAATTCTACGGTTGCCCCGCCAGCGATGACTGTCCAGCCGTCAGCCAATTGCGTTGCCGTTTTTGGATTTGCTTCTGCCTGTAGAGGTTTGACAACCAGGTTATTCCACTCCTTGGTAAAATCATTTTGCGGATTACCTGCGCCCAGTGTCGCGCCATAAACCGTAATAATGCAAAAGCCACCCGTGGTTTGGTTGAGGTTGCTAAATGCCACCACGTTATCCTTCGGTGTTTTATTCCAGCCTTTCGGCGGTGTGTATTGAACAATGCCCAACCTTTCCGTCTGGCTAAAAACCGTTTGCGGGACGCATAAGCAAATGATATGGGCGGCGAAGAAACCTAAAATGATTTTGGACGCTTTCATCATTTTTCCAGTTTTCAAAACACCGTTCTCTGTTTGGACCCGCTCTGCCATCTATTAAATCTCCATTCAGGATTATACTCTTGACTGAAAACATAGCCACCTAGACTAGAGTAGAGTAGCTTGCGGTTTGTTTTCGATACCAACACAATCGTCAGTGCATTTTACATATAAGCGCACCCGCACAGTCCGTTTTGACAAGCCCCTTTGTTGTAGCTACAGTAAAGCATGCGAATCGAGTTCGACCCAACCAAGGACGCGGCAAATAAAACAAAGCACGGCGTGTCCTTGTCCATAGCTGGCGAACTCGATTGGGAAGCCGCGCTGGTGTGGGTTGATGATCGGTTTGAGTACAACGAGATGCGAATGATTGCCCTCGCTCCGAAAACCGAGATCCTGTACTACGTGGCGTTTGTAGACCGTGGCGAAGTGCGAAGGGTAATCAGCCTGCGCCGCGCCAATCGTCGTGAGGTAAAGCACTATGTCGAAAGTTTCTAAGCGACCTACTGTTCTCATGCCGAGCGCGGCAGAGGACAAAGTCATTACTGCGGCAGCCAGAAGTGACCCTGACGCACTGCCGCTCACACCAAAGCAGTTGAAGGCAATGGTTCCCCTGCGGTCGCTACGTGGTCGGCCAAAATCTGAAAACAAGAAGCTGCTCGTGTCAGTACGCTACAGCCCCGAGGTCGTTGCCTACTTCAGGTCCACCGGTGAAGGTTGGCAATCGCGCATGGATCGTGTGCTTCGTCAGTACGTGGCACGTCATTCCCGTAGCGCGTGAAAGTACGGTCGAACCCGTTTGGAGTGCGGCGGCAAGGTACTCCGCGACGCCGCTTTGGTTTCGTTCGCAGAGATTGAAGGAGATGTTGCGATGAAGAGCGAAAAGCTGAAAGTAGTGCGGGGCAGCGGAAATGTTTTTCGCGACCTCGGGCGTGAGAATGCAGATGCCCAACAGTTCAAGGCCATCCTGGCCGCTGAAATCATCAAGGCGCTTGACCGGGACGGTCTGAGCGTGCGCGCAGCGCACAGCCGCACCGGGATTGCGGCGGCCGACTTCTCGCGCATTCGCAATGCCGACCTCGGGCGGTTCACAGTCGATCGCCTCATGTCGATCATCAACCGGCTCGGGTCGCGTGTGGAAGTGAGAGTCAGAGTGCGGCGCGGTGAAACAGTGGCGCACGAGGCAACGGCATAAATGAAGGGATGCGACGGGCGGTGGCGGCTTCGTCAGGTCGAAGGCGTCAAGCCGTTCAAGAGCGACGATCCCGACTCGAATCTTCTGGCAAGAAGGCGGCGTGCATCCGAAGGTAGACGGCTTGGCGGTCGCCCGCGTCGGCACGACGGAACAGCCGGTGCTCGCGCGGCGCGGCGATGACGTGCGCATCGATTGGGGCTATGGCTATCTCGCCGCGCCGGCGGGCGTCAACTCCATCGGCGCGAGCGGCGGCACAGTCGCCGCCGGCGACACAGGCGGACAATTGCGCAGCGGCACCGGCGCGATCGTGGCCGGCGACACGGGCGGACGACTGCGCGGTGCCGGAGGCGCGATCGTGGCTGGCGGCAACGGCGGACGACTGCGCCGCGAGTTCACGAGTAGCGGGACAATTCCAGCCGCGGGTTCAGCCGCGGGGCAAGCGGGCGGTCCAGCCGCGGGCGATTCGATCGCGCCTGCGCCCGTGTCAGCGGGCCGGCACACGATGGCTGCGGCGTGGGACCTCGGCGCAGTGGGACCTCAGGGCGCGACTCGCTACGCGATGCTCGCCTACGATGACATCAAGTCGATTCGCTACTTCTCGAACGACCTCGCCGCCTACTGGCGCCGCAACGGCGCGACGATGGAGACGACGCTCCGCACGGCCGCGCGCGATCGCGACGCCCTCGAAGTCAAGACGCGGGCGTTTGACGCGGATCTCCAACGCGATCTCGAGCGGGCCGGCGGCGCGAAGTATGCCGCGATCGCGATGCTCGCGTATCGGCAGACGCTCGCGGCCACCAAGCTCGTCGCCGACACCAATGGATACGCCCTCCTTTTTCCGAAGGAGAACTTCAGCAACGGCTGCATCGCAACCGTCGACGTCATCTACCCGATGGCGCCGCAATTCCTGCTCTTCGGCCCGGTGCTGGCGAAGGCGTTGGTCGTGTCCAATCTCGACTACGCGAGTGGACTGCGTTGGAAGTTCCCGTTCGCGCCGCACGACCTCGGCACCTATCCGCACGCGGCCGGCCAGGTCTAGGCGGCGGCGAGCGGACCGAAGACAACCAGATGCCGGTCGAGGAAACCGGCAACATGCTCATCCTCGTCGGCGCGATCGCGAAGATGGAAGGCAACGCCGACTTCGCCGGCCGCTACTGGCCGGTGCTGACGAAGTGGGCCGAGTACCTGCGCGACAAGGGCTTCGATCCTGAGAATCAACTGTCCACCGACGACTTCGCGGGTCATCTCGCTCACAACGTCAATCTCTCGGCGAAGGCCATCATCGCGCTCGGCGCCTTCGCGCAGTTGAGCGGCATGCGCGGCGACAAAGCGCTCGCCGTATCGTACCGGACGCTGGCCGAGCAGTTCGCCAAGCGTTGGGCGACGGAGGCCGATGCCGGCGATCATTTCCGGCTCGCCTTCGATCAGCCGGACACGTGGAGCCAGAAGTACAACCTCGTCTGGGATCGGGTGCTCGGTCTCAACCTGTTCCCCGCCGCCGTCGCGCGGAAAGAAATGGCCTTCTATCGCCGAGTGCAGGGCCGCTATGGACTCGCGCTCGACAATCGGCGGCTGTATACGAAGCTCGACTGGATCACGTGGACGGCGACGCTCACGGGATCGCGCGCGGACTTCGAGGCGCTGATCGCGCCGGTCTTTGATTTTCTGAACGCGACGCCGCACCGGGTTCCGATGACGGACTGGTACTGGACGCACGACGCGACGAAGACAGGCTTTCAGGCGCGGTCGGTCGTGGGTGGCGTGTTCTTGAAGTTGCTGTACGATGAGGGCGTGTGGAAGAAGTGGGCGCGTCAGCGATAGAATGGCTCCAAAGAACAAAGGAAAATCTAAGCATTGCTGAGTCTCTGGTTGAAAGAGATCGCTTCAGCCGATATTCCTGCGCGGTCGCTATGCAACGTCGCTATGCCACACTGATGCCTCTCGGCTTGACACGTATAACGTGACAGATCAAAGTTGACGAGTGATCAAGACGTTCGCAGACCGCCATACGCAGCAGTTGTATGCAACTGGCGAGTCGCGACGGTTTCCTCGCGAGATCGCGAAGCGGGCAACGCGCAAGCTCGAATATCTTGACCTCGCGACGCACTTGGGCGACTTGAAGGTTCCTCCCAGCAACCGGCTTCATGAGCTTACACGGGAGCGGAAGGGCCAACATTCTATTGCGGTCAACGATCAGTGGCGCATCTGCTTTCGGTTCGTCGACGGCGATGCTTACGACGTGGAACTGACAGACTACCACTGAGACGAGGTGTGACATGAGCATTGTGAACACTGGACAGAGGCAGGTTCGTCCAACGCATCCGGGCGAGATGCTTCGTGAGGATTTCCTGCCGGACTTCGGGCTGACGGCGTCCGCCCTTGCTGAAGCACTCGGGGTCTCTCGCCAGACAATCAACGAGTTGCTTCGCGAGCGCCGGGCGGTCAGCCCGGGGATGGCCCTCCGCCTCTCGCGGTTATTCGGCAATTCGCCCGAATTCTGGCTCAATGCCCAGCGCGCGCTGGACCTTTGGAAAGCCACTCGATCCGCCAAAAGGAATATTGAGCGAATCAAGCCATTGAACGTCGCATAAGAACACCATGAGTCACAGGGGATACACCGCAAGAATCGAGTTCGACGAGCGCGACAACATCTTTGTAGGCCGCGTTCTTGGGTTGCACACCATGATTGGCTTTCACGGCGAAACGGTGGCCGAGTTGCGCTCCGAATTCGAAACCGCCATTTCAGAGTTCCTGCGCGATTGCAAGGAGCAAGGTGTTCGCCCCGAGAAACCCGCGTCTACTCCTCCTGCTCAGCCGGTCTGTTTTGATACTCTTGAATTGCTGAATGATGATTGCGCCACCAAGCGCCGGTGATTCTATCATCGCCATGGCGCCATCGTGAAACGAGGAAACCAGTGGCAAGACGAGCTTGCACACGTGAACAGGAAATGGTGACGGAGCGCGGCGAGTAACAGCGACAAGCCATTTCTTTAGTGAAGAGCTAATTATTATGCGCAGATGATTAAGCCTTGCACGATGGAGGGCGGCCCTTCTATTGTCGAAACGTCTGGGTACTGGATGCAAACTGTTGATGTAAGCGTCTAACCTGATCGTTCTAACCTGATCGTTATGCCGCTTCGCCTCGACGAATTCTCTCGAGTCGCCGCAGACGCCCCACATAAGCTTGCGCGACCTCGGATTGGAACAACTCTCTAGTCTCCATCTCGTCATCCGTCGGCGGTGTCAGCGAGAGGTCCATGTACTCGTAGCGCCGCGGATCGGTTTTGATCTTGCGATACATGAGATGTAGCTGCGTATAAAGCGAGAGCCAACGGACCTGCTTCCGAACCGTTTCTATTATGTATTTCGGATAGAACAGCCAAGCGGATTCAATCGGCAGACTTGACCTGCGATCACGCCGGAACTTAAGACGTAGTAATCCGCCTTCGAGGGGATGCACACTCTCAATCCCGACGCAGCCCCTGAACCACGCCATATAGAACAGCGCTTTGCCAGGGCTGGCTCCGGTTGCCATCGCTCGCTTGAGCACCGTTTCAATATGCTCTGTTGAGTAGTAGGTTTCCCAGGCTAACTGGTAGGCCATCTCCCATTCCTCACGCGACATGCGCGGGTGCCCCGTCGTGATGTGAGTGACATCGTACTTGTTCATGTCCGGGTCCATCCATACTCCAGCATCGCGCAACTTGCGATGATCCTCTGAGCCTGGCAGCGGCGTCAGACAGAAGAATTCGAGGAGATCGACCGGCAGCTCTTTCTGGATGACGCGGATGTCGTGCTGAATTGACTCCAGCGTGTCATTCGGAAATCCGAGAATGTAGCCGCAGCAGGTCAGCACTCCCGCTTGCTTCCACGCAAGCAGCATCTTGCGGTACTCGGTGATTTTATTTTGTTGCTTCTTGGCGCCGATGAGAGTGTCCGGGTTGATACTCTCAAGCCCGATGAAGACGCGTTTGACGCCGGCGCGGGTTGCTTTCTCAATGAAGTTAGGTAGCCGGTGACACAATGTATCCACCTGGATGGTGAACTTGATACGCAGCCCTTCGATCTCACGCAGGTAGATAAGGCGATCCAGAATCGCCTCCCAGTCTTTATTGCGAACGAAGTTGTCATCGGTGATGAAGAACGAGTGGATTCCCTGCGCGAGGTTTGCCCGCACGATGCGCTCTATGTCATCGGGTGAACGGCGGCGCGATTTTTTTCCCTGCACGTTGATGATAGTGCAGAACGAGCATTGATACGGGCAGCCACGGCCCGCATCGAAGGTCGTATTCGCGCCTGCCGTGCGCTTAACTCGCTGGGCAGGCAGCATCGGTATGGCTGCCCCTTCGAGGCCCGGCAAATCATTCATGAAATTGTAGAGCGGGTCAAGCTTCCCGGCCCAGGCGTCGCGCAGCACGTCTGGGAGACGGCCTTCAGCCTCGCCTGCGAACAGCGAGATTCCCAAATCTCTGGCCCGGCGAAGGTCCGTGTCTTCCTCGTTCAACATGGCAATAGTGCCGGAGACGTGAAAGCCGCCGATGGCGAGGGGGATTCCGCGCTTCCGCAAAGGGGCCGCAATATCAAGCGCACGCGGAAACTGATTCGACTGAACACCAACCAGCATGACCATCCCTGCGTCTGAGTTTTCTACGAGCGACGCGATGCGTTCAGGACGGATGCGCGTATTCGTTTCATCGAAAGCATGAATTGTGAGTTCAACGTCATCGCCGAGCACCTTCTGTTCGGCGCACTCCAGCGCCAACCCATACAACACCGCCAATGAATTCGAGGGCATCGCAGATCGAATCCACTGAATCACGTAGCCGTCATCGTCATAGTGCGACGGCTTGATAAGCACAAGAGAGAAGCGCTTCTGTTGCGTTCGATTACGTTTAATCACATTGCACCCGTTCCGCCGCGAGAAGTGAAGGGAGAGTCCTCTCCAGTGTGATTCATCAAAAACGCAAGGATAATACAGCAATACTTTCCGCAAGCGCCAGATTCTTTCTTTGGTTTTTCGGGGAAGAGCTACTGCAGTCGAACCGATAATACCACCAACGTGCGTTGGTGGGATTTGGGACCGGTGCGGCAGTCCCTCTCGTAGGTCGAGTATGAACGATCCACCAACTGCGTTGGCGGGATTGCACCTGAATACTTGTGTCTCATCGACTCTTTCAGCAGCCTGCTCGAGCGGCGCATCCGGTGAGCAGGCAGCCGGGCACGCGATCTGACAATGCACGCTGATGGGCTTGCAGCCGACGGCGTTGACCGGATGCGCGGTCGTTAGACTCTTACCGCAACCGGCATTATCACGAATGTCGCGCGACCAGTTGAAGACGAACCGAAAACACCGTATAAGCATGAACGCTAGATTGCAGAAGAAATGAGCAACAAATTAAAAGCATACGGGAGGAACAGCGACAAGCCATTTCATTAGCGGAGGTGCTAATGATTATGAGCAGATCGAAAAAAAAAACTCTTGTACACGGAATGACTACAGCGAGGAGTGAGAAGAAGGACAAGAGACTCTACAACCGCCGATTTCGACGTGTCAGTAAACAAGCGCTTCAGGTTAGTCCTCAGCAGGAGGTACTGCCACACCTGCGGGAATATAGTAACCCCTGGTCCATGGACAAGGATGGCAAGGTGAGATTCGATCCGAAGAAACATCCCGAATGGATGCGCAAGTGAGATAGAACTTAATGAGGTAGTCCTAAACCGCGCTTCAGTGGTTTTAGGTTAAGCGAAGGATGCTGATGAGAAAAATAGATTGCAAAAGACTCGGGCTCGCGATGTTGGTCGCCGTTGGAATTGTGGCTGCCGGCGCCTCACGACCGGCGGGCGCCAGCCAGCAGACGGATGTGCAGGTCCCATCTTACTCAATGAAGTTTGGGGCGTTTGTCGTAAAGTTCGATTCCGGCGGCACATTCACGCTTGAGGGCACCGGCTGGCCCCGACTGACGGGCAACTGGAAAAACAAGGGTGATGAGATTGAGCTGTCAACGACCGGCGGACCAAAAGGTTGTGACGGACCCGGACGATATCGCATTCGCTTGGACGGTAGCCACGTCAGCTTCGACCTCATATCGGATGAGTGCATGGTGCGAAGGATGATCATCGACCGAAGCACCTGGGCGCCTCAAGGTGAGGTGAAGACCAAGGTCGCGCGGCGCATCGTTAGAACAGCCGGCGCGCGCGCGCCTTCGCGCCCAAACCCGAATACGCCGAACACACCGACGGGGAGTTGGCCCTCGTTCCGCGGACAGCAGGCCTCAGGTATAGCTGAGCGGCAGAATCTCCCTGATCGGTGGGACGCCAAGACGGGCGAAAATATTCTGTGGCGCACGCCGATTCCCGGGCTCGCTCATTCCAGCCCCGTCGTCTGGGGAAGCCGAATCTTCGTAACAAGCGCTTCCAGCAGCGACCCGAAGGCGACCTTCCGCCCCGGTCTGTATGGCGACGGCGATGCATCAAAAGATCGCTCGCAGCATCGATGGATTATTTATGCGCTCGACAAACGGACGGGCAAGGTCCTCTGGGAACGTGTCGCTCACCAGGGCGTACCTCTCGAGCAGCGCCACATCAAATCGACCTACGCCAACTCGACCCCCGCAACCGACGGACGCATAGTCGTGGCGTGGTTCGGGTCGCAAGGTGTCTATGCGTACGATGTCAGCGGGCGCTTTCTCTGGAAGGTAGAGATGGGCCGCCTCGATCTGGGCGCCTACGACATTCCGACCTATGAATGGGGCCCCGCCAGTTCGCCGATCATCTGGAACAATCTCGTCATTCTACAGTGCGACACCCAGAATGATTCATTCATCTTGGCCCTCGACGCTGACACCGGTAAAACGGTGTGGAAGACCGAGCGCGAAGAGATTCCGTCGTGGGGCACGCCGACTGTTGCGATGACATCGGCGGGGCCGATACTGGTTGCGAACGCGTCCAACTACATCCGGGGTTATGACCCTCGCACGGGGAAGGAGTTGTGGCGGCTCGGGGGCAGTTCGAAGATCACAGCGCCGACGCCGATCTTTTCCGACGACATGTTTGCAGTCGTCAGTGGCCGGGGTCCCGAACGTCCGATTTTTGTGGTGAAGGCGGGCGCTCGCGGGGAACTTACGTTGCCTGAGGGCAAGTCGAATAGTGAGGCGATCGCGTGGAGCCGCACGGGTCGCGGGTCATACATGCCGACTCCGCTAATCTATGACGGCATTCTTTATGTGCTCGCCAACAACGGTCTGTTCGACGCGTACAATCTGCGGACCGGCGAGGAAGTCTATCGTCAGAGACTGCCGGTGGTCGGCAGCGGCTTCAGCGCATCGCCGGTAGCATCCGACGGTAAGCTCTACCTCTCGAATGAAGACGGGGAGATGCTTGTCATCGCGGCCGGCCAGAAATTCGCTCACATCGCAACGAACTCGATGGGAGAGATGCTGATGGCTACCCCGGCCTTGTCGGATGGCGTGATGTACGTGCGCTCATCGGCGAGCCTGTTCGCAGTCGGACGTAAGCACTGAGTGAGGGTTCGGGCGGTGGGGAAGGAACTGGTTGCGGCGGCCTGCGAGGAGTTAGCCTCTGACGTGTGGGGGCCCCAATGCATAGTCACCACATTCCCAACAGCCACAGTTGACCACGTTCCCGAACGCGACGCACATCATTTCCGCTCGACATTCCGTTCGACTACCCGGCGTTGTTCAACGCCACCGTGGAGCGGTTCTTCCGCGCCCCGTTCGTGAAGAAGGACCGGATCAACGACACCCTCAAGTCCTTCGAGAAGCTGAAGACCTCGCTGGAGCGGCCCCAGCGGTGAGCCGGCCGGGCACGCGGTCTAACAACGCAACCGGCTGGCGGCGTTGACCGCCGCCTCTGATGCGCGGTCGTTAGCTCGCAGTCGGGTGATCGCTGCCGCCTTCAAGACGCCTCAATCCAAAGCGTATGCATATTCACAGTGTCAACTCGTCGGCAATGTGATATTGTATCCAAGCGTTTCTGAACACAGAGTTAGCTTCGACGTAGCCTCGGCGGGCGCGCAAACGTCGTCGAGGCATAAGACAAGTCTCAGCAACAATCTTTGAAAAAGAGGAGAGATCATATGGCTACTACACCTGTCCAGAGTCCATTGACCGCGCTCATTCCCATAAAGGCTGCCGCCGTAGATGCGCTGCGGCAGCAGCTAATCGACACTCCAATCGACGGCTCCGGTCTCGACGCTGTGGGAACTGTGCACTTCGCACGCATCTTTGTTTTTCAACCCAACAATCCTTCCGGCGTGCCGTCGAACCTCGCGGCTGTTATCACCACCTACGACGGTGACTTTGCCGCGTATATTCAGGCTTTCGTCGACCAGCCCTCGGTCGCCGCGTTCTTCAACAGCTTCCTGATGACGGTCGATGATCCGGCCGCGCCCGGACTGGTGCCGGTGACCAAGAATGCTGCCGCGTTTGCCGCGTTCGTGCAAAAGTACGACAACACGAATCCGGCCAATTCGTGGGGCCAGTGGTACAGCGCCTATCCCGGTCTGACCGTGCAGAACATCCTGCACCCGACCAGCTAAAGTACATCAGAGAAACGGTCGTCAATAGTGTCGCGATCTGAAAAGAACGCGATGGCGGCGGCAGTTTCTCGCGGAGCACGCTGCGGGAACGTCAAACTGGACCCGCAGCGCGCTCGAGACGCTCGCGTTGATCTTGTCAACAAACCCATCACAGAACGAGGGAGATGCCATGTCCCAACCCAGCTTTGATACGACTCCCGCCGATCCGCTCAAGCTTCACCCGGAGGACCTCCCGGACATTCAGGGATTCATCGTGCACGGGTACAACATGCCCACGAGCCGTCACTTTGTTCTCACTATCGGCCAGGTCGGGGCCGCATTGGACTTCCTCGATGCCCTGACCTCGGGTTCGGGCGCGCTGTCGGTCACCAGCGCGGAACGATGGCCCGCCGGCGCGAAGCCGGAGTATGCACTCAATATCGGACTGACCGCGCGAGGGCTTGAAGCGCTCAAGCTCCCCTCGAGTGTGAGCATCAATCCCGGGAACTTCAGTTCGTTTCTTACCGGCGCGGTTGGCGCCGCCAAAACAGTCGGCGACACCGGACCCAACGACCCGGCGAACTGGGTGACCAAGCTCAACACAGCGAACGCGAATCTGGCCCACGTGCTCCTATCGCTGTACACGAACACCGCCGAAGATCGTGAGTTGTACGCCGGGCAACTCCGGGCGATGTTTGCTCAAGTCATCCCACCGGTGGGTGCGCCAGGCAGCGACGTCCTGGAGTGGGATGTTGACCCTTACATTTTCGTAGACCCCGTGACAGGAGAGACGTATCGTAAGATTCACTTCGGTTACACCGACGGTATCTCCAATCCCATCATCGACGCGGTCGACTTGCCCCCATTGCGTCCCAACCAGCTTCCGTATGTTGCGGCATGGCAATTCGTCACCCGCGACGGCGAGATGACTAGCTACAACCTGCCCGCTCCTTTGCAGTTTGGACAGAACGGAACCTTCAGCGCTTTTCGCATCCTCGAGCAGAACGTTCAGGCGTTTGAAGCTTATCTTGGCGCCGACGGCAGGGACGAAGCTGCGCAGGAGTTTCTCGCAAGTAAGTTGTGCGGAAGATGGCGCAACGGAAATCCGGTGGTTCTTCGTCCGGACACGCCCGGCCCCAGATTGCCGGACGACGAAATGATGGATTTCGACTATGGCGCCGACAACGTCGGGGAGCCCTGTCCGTATTCCGCGCACACCAGACGCACCAACTCGCGGGGAGGCCCGCTGGTAGTCCCGGTCGGCGACAAGGTGGACCACAGGATCATGCGCAGAGCCGATGCGTATGGGCCTCACTACACCGGCGCGGACGATGGCCAGAAGCGCGGGCTGGCCGGTCACTTCATGTGTGCAATGCTATCCAATCAGTTCGAGTTCCTCATGTCTCAGTGGGTCAACAGCGCGACGTTCCCGGGACTGGCGGCCCAAGCCGGGATTGATCCTCTCCTGGGAAACGTACCGGACGGGAGCACCTTCACTTACTGGGAGTCGAGCGCGCCGGTTGTTGTGGACGGCCTTTCACGCTTCGTGACCACAAAAGGCGGTTTGTACTGCTTCATTCCGAGCATCACCGCGATCAAATGGATGGCGCAGAACGGCGGTGCATCCAGTCCGTGGACCGTGCCGCCGGTGCCGAAGTAAACCGGGATACAGATAGAGCCGTTGGAAGGTGCAAGACTTGAGTTTGTTGACATTTCGAACCTGGTCGCGGCTCAGTCTCCGCGAATCTCAAGAGACTCGACCCTAAGCCATTCGTGAGCCGCGGAGCGGCAGCCCTAGAAGTGGCGCGCGCGGCCGACCGTTGACCCGCACGCCCGAACCGCCTATTCTCCTGCTTCGCTGATTGAAATTCCGATCGACTGCATCCCTCGCCTCATTCTGGAACCGGGCCGCAATGAAGCGGGGCGAACTCATTCCGTGGAAAGAAACTAACAATGCCCATAAGACTCGAAGCTGTGCGCCCGATAGAGCTGGCCGATGTACGGGAAGCGCGTAAGCGAATAGCAGGGACCGTCTTGCGCACGCCGTTGGTGCGCCTCGAACTTGGGCCGGACTTCCCCGACATCCGCCTCAAGCTGGAGAATTTGCAGGCGATCAACGCCTACAAGTTGCGGGGCGCCGCCAACGCGGTGGCGCTGCTGTCCGAGTCAGAGCGCAAGCGGGGCGTGTGGACTATCAGCGCGGGAAATGCGGGACAGGGCGTCGCGTATGCGGCGCGCCAGGCGGGCGTGCCATGCACCGTCGTGGTGATCGAGACAGCGCCGGAATCGAAGATCGAACGAATGCGGGCGCTCGGCGCAAGCCTCATCCCGGTGCCATGGGATGTTGCTTGGAAGGCTCTCGAGGAGCGTTCGTTTCCCGGAGTGGAAGGGACGTTCGTGCACCCGTTCGACGATCATAATTTCATTACTGGGCACGCGACGATGGGTCTCGAGATTTTTGAAGACGCCCCTGATACCGCTGCCGTCATTGCCGCGATTGGGGGCGGCGGGCTCATCACCGGTGTTGGCAGCGCGCTCAAGGCGCTCAACCCGGGGATCAAGGTTTGGGGCGCTGAGCCAGAGACGGCCGCGCCCGCCGCGCTTTCGTTTGCGATGGGATCTCCGCAAGTGTTCAAGGACTGGAAGCCGTCGTTTGTGGACGGTGCCGGCGGTCAGAGCCTCTTCCCACGCATGTGGGAGCGGATGACGCCAGTGGTGGACGGCTACATTGTGGTGAGCCTGGACGAGACGAAGAAGGCGATGCGGCTGATCGCGGAGAAGTCGCGCGTCATTGCGGAAGGGGCCGGCGCTCTGGCGGTGGCCGCGGCATTGACTGGAAAAGCCGGCCAGGGGCCGATCGTCGCGATCGTCTCTGGTGGCAATGTAGATCTGAAGAAATTCTGCGAGATTATCGGCGAGTAAGCGACGCAAAGAACCTTGTAAGTTAGGTCGGAATAATCATCATGAAGATAAAGAATAAGTATGACTGGGTCTTGAGTAACGCCAAGCTTTTTGAGAGCTTTGGTCTATTCCTATTACTTGGCGGATGGTTGCTCCATACCTACTCAATTGATAAATGGAACGAGGCTGACCAAAAGTTGAATCGATCAATTGAACAGATAACTCAGAATTACCATCTTATTCAGATTACTGCAAACGGTAGATTTCAATCAGCCCTTACAAGACTAGCTGTGCTACGACCTAATCTAGCCCATATTAATGACGACAATTATAGTTATGAAAATGCTTGGTCATTTCCAGAGTATCGTAAGCACTGGCTAGAGCTACTGAATAATAGCGTGTTTCATTTGGGCGGAATCACTTCTAGTCTTGATCAAACAAGCAAAGAACTACAACTTGATGACTCTCCCAGCCTTCAAGAGTCTAAAAAGAAGCTTGAAGCCATAAACATTGTGATTCGCGAGATATTGAACGGCCAAGAATATACTCCAGAGGATGTGCCAGTTCCTGAGCTAAGTAAGGTCTCATATGAAAGGAGCATAGAGATAGGGAAAGCATCAACTGAAATTACTCAATATGTATTTTCTGCTTGGGAAGAGATTATGAGTTTAATAGGTAAGAAGAAGGATTCACGCATGGTTATCTACTATACAATATTTTTGATAGGCACAACTCTGTCCGAAGCTTCGGCCCAAGGCGCGGAGATCGTGTGTTTCGGAAGCCTATCTCTTACCTCAGACCCCTTCGGAATGAATCATAGTCACTGCGCCCGACTCGCATTATTGACTTCAATTAGCCGCTGAACTAACCGCTGAATTGGAAGTAGAAAGACAGCATGTGTTAAGCTGGCGGCGGATCATTCCCCGACAAGGTTCAAGTAATGACGAGAGATGCTAATAAGACACCAGCCAAGACGCGCAAGGCACGGCCGCGAGCCAATGGATCGGGAGGGCTGGCCGTTACTCTGACTGGTGACCGGCAGGATTTGATTGCCGACACTCGATACGGCGAAGAGTCTCATCCTGGTCCGGTGCGCATCAATCCCGAATCAAAGGAAAAAAGAGAGAAGAGGCTAGCCGCTAGAAAAGCCCGCACGCTGCGCGCTTTCCAGATGGCCTATGAAGATCATCACCGCTCCTGATCCGGAGAGCACGCGCTATGAAGCGACTACTTGTCCTCGTCCCCCTCGCACTTTCCGCGCACCGGGCCTCGCAGGCTCGGTTGAACTATTGGTCAATCTAAGGAGAGCAGGCACTATCGGCTTGGAGAGAAAAATATGATTTTCCATGTAACATTAGAAAAAGCTGAAGACGGATGGATTGTTGCAGAATGTCCAGCGCTCCCAGGCTGTGTTTCTCAGGGAAAAGACGAAAGGGAAGCAATAGAAAACATAAAGGAAGCTATTACCGCCTGGCTATGGGCTGAAGATCAGAAAGCTTTATCTGCCCTCTCAAATCAACAGGGCCAGACTCCTATTGTCGTAGCCGTTTAACAGCATGGGGAAACTCGGCAACATTTCAGGGAAGGAAGCGGTCAGAGCCTTTCAGAAAGCAGGCTAGCAAACGATTGGTCAAGTAGGGAGCCATGTGGTAATGGTAAAGCCCAGCGTGCGAGTGAACCTTTCAATACCTCAACATAAAGAGCTATCGGTGGGCACGTTACGAGCCTTGATCCGAAACGCAGGTTTGACAGTAGATGAGTTTCTCAACCTGTTGTGATTGGTTTCCTTGTTGGACACTCAAACTACCTTCAGTAAAATCCATTCTCATCGGAGGTCATCCATGATCATTGCCCTGGCGTCGCCTTGTGTCGCCTCAACCATTGACGAGGGCTTAGACAAAATCAAGCGGCTCATATCTGAAGCTTCGGCTCAAGGCGCGGAGATCGTGTGTTTCCCGGAAGCCTATCTTCCAGGTTTGCGGGGACAGGATTTTGAAGTATTGCCCTTTGATCAGACGCAGCAGGAACGGGC
>JBBPIG010000057.1 GCA_038040445.1 Acidobacteriota bacterium
AATCCCCAACATAACCAACAAGCTTATGGGGGGAGACCTTTACGGCTGCCACGCGCGCCGTCCGCTCGGCCATACTCAGATCACGTGCGCTTTCCTTTTGCATGCCGGATCGAGAGAGGAGTCGCCTGAGAAAGAAGGCCTCGTAGCTGTGGACACCCCATCGCAGGTTGAGTGCCTGTGAGGCAAAGCTGAAAATGTGTTGGGTAACGAGACCCGGACCCGGCCACAGAAGGAGGTTAAACGCGACCGCACAGCAAACGACTCTTCTTTGCAGAACGCGGCGAAAGAACAGGGCAGTCAAAGTTCTGAAGAAGCCGGCAAAGCGATGCGGGGAGACAACTTTGGAAGCACGCATGCATAACCTCCTTGGCGGGCCAAGCGGACTCGCCCCTGAGATGGCAAGAGCGAGCCCTAGCTGAGTGCCGACAGGCACGGAAAGCTCACCGACAGTCAGCTTTAACCCGATAACAAAGAACGACGATTAACTTGGCAAATACCCTGCGCCAATTTGTTCGCTACTAGGCATGACGCGAATTGAACGGCGCTCAATTCAGTTTTCTTTATTTTTTATCGCTACTCGGAAATATCAGAGGCAGCGGAGCGGCCAACTGAAGCTCGATAGTGCCCTTGCCAAAGGACTCTTACGGTAAGACACCTCGGCCTATGGGACTTCCGAGGGTTGGCGGAAGTTAAGCGGAGGTTATCCGCGGCTCCATTCGTTTCACAGAGTCAACTAAGCTAAGTCCGATAGCTTGGTATGTGAAGTGAAGCCCAGGGTCACACCTTCTTAGATCTCTTCTTTCCCGGCCGCAGCAGATCGCGCGGAATTACCTTCGTCAGCTTGCGTATGTACGTCGGAGTCACGCCGAGAATCGTTGCCGCCTCGCGCGCGTTCCCTCTCGCCTTGTGAAGCGCACGCGCCCACAGCCACTTCAATAGCGATATTTTCGCATCGGCAAGCAGCGGGATCCTCGAGTCGGATAGAATGAAGTACTGCTCATGATCGAGCGCGTTGATTCGCCTCCGCGCTGCCTGAGTTTCTCTTTTCAACTCGGCCAGCGGCCGCGAGCCGAGCGCCGCCTCGACATCGCTCAACAGTTTGCAAGCTTCGACCGGATTGTTCGCGCAAATGGCCTGCGACAGCAGCGCTTTGATCTCCAGCTCCAACAGCGACGCGCGGAGATCGTGCGCAATGTCGAGCGCTTCCCACAGAACAGCCGCTGCGTCTTCGTCGCGTTCCTGAGATAAATAGTACTTACCCAGAGTACGCCTGACGTCGGCCTTTTGCGATTGGCTGTTAGCCTGTTCGGCAATTTCCGACGCCGTCCCGAGAGCTTTCTGAGCCTTCTCCCACTCACGCCGCGCCAGGTGAACTCTGGCCTTGATCTCGTATGTCGAAGCGATCTGAGTGCTCCGCACGTTCACGCCCATCTCTATCGCGCGGTTAACGTAGATCTCCGCGCGGTCATATTCCTTGAGCCAGACCAACGTTGCCGCGATGCTGTTCAGCGTCAGATAGGTGTACTGTTCGTGACCCATCTGCACAAACGTATCGTGAGCGAACAGGAGATACTTATGTGCGGTTTCATGTTCGCCGATGATGTTGAGCGCCACAGCGACGTTGACTCTGGCAACAGCGAGGTTGTAGTCATCGTGGCTCTTCAACAGTATTTTTATCCCGCGTTCGAGCGTGATGCGCGCTTCTTCGACCGCGCCCATTCGATTGCGCACTGCGCCGAGGCAGAGATAGGCGAGGCCCAGCCAATACGAACGCGACCCGCCGGCATAGCTGCTCACAGCAGCTTCAAGACATCCGGCTGCCTCTTCCCATCGCTCCAGCGACCAGAGGGCCTGCCCCTGAAGCTGCACCGCTTCGCCTTTTGTGAACTCGTCATCTCGAGCCGCCGCAATCGTCTGAGCAAGAGATGCAAGACGAAGCGCCTCGCTTGGCTCGCTTCGCCGGTAGTGATAGAGCGCCGTCGTCAACAGAACACGCGCAGCCAGCGCAAACGGCACGCGATCGACGCTCTCGATGTATGGACCGAGCGCTGCTTCCATATCCTCGACCCGGCCGTTTCGGCCGGCTAGTTCCGCGGCTAACAGCCTTCGCCGCACCGTCTCCTCGTCAAACTCAGAACCGGTTTGCCAACCATCGCCCAACAACGTTGCGATCTTCTCGTAATCCCCTGACTCACGGAGCTCTTCCAGAGCCGCAACGTCAGTGTAATGGTGGGGCATATGTCCTCCCTTTGGAGCGGGACTTTTTAGTGGATCGATGGTCGCATTGTCAGACAGGCTTGCCTGAGTGTCAAGCAGAAGAGTCGCGAGTTCAGAGTTCAACCTTCAGGTTGCCATGTCCGGACGCAAGCTAAAGCTTGAACTCTGAACTGAGCGCCTCCTTCGCCAGAGCAAGTCTTACCTCTAACACGAATCTTCTCCGCTCGCTCGCGGGCGGCGAACAAACGGCGCGCAACCAAGCACGATCAACAGACCAAAGGAACACAGCGTTATGATCCTGCATGCGCGGCGCACGTGAGTCTCCAGAAAATCCAGCGTGACTCGGTGCGTGCCCGCGCCCAGCTCGATCTCCATGTCGCCCAACTCCTCCGAACTCTTAATCGGCAATTGACGACCATCCACGGTCGCGGTCCACCCGGGAAAGTTGAAGGTGCGTACTAACAGTGTGTCATCGTCCGTCAGATCAACTCTGATGACGCGATGCTGCGGCTTCCATTCCTCTATTGCAACTTCGCCGTTGTCTTCCGCCAGCTCTGCTCGAGGGATGTCATCGGGCAACGCTTCGGGATCGCCAGGCGCAATGCTCGGCATCGTAGCGTAGTTCAGGTGCTCGGGCTCGGGTTCGAATACCGGAGATTCGATCGCCGGCCGGGCCAGGGCGACCGCGCTGAATCCCGCGCCTCCGGCTATTATCAAAGCAGCAAGCGCGGCAAACAGCAGCCGCTCAGGGCGCAAACGCTGCCTGGCCGCATCGATGGCCGCCTGCGTGAAGGCTCCAGCAAGAAGCGCTACGACCAGAGTCGTGATCGTAAGCATTCGCCAGGTGAACACGCCGATCTCGATCTTTGGTATGAGCTTCCCAACAGGCATCGAAGCCCTGGTCATCATAAAGCTCGCAAGGCCGCCGAGTACGACCCATAACAGCACGCGTTGCTTCAGCGCTGAATCGGAGGCAATAACTTGACGCTTCAGCCATAGCAGCGTGATCGCGCCAACGGCAATGACGGCTGTTCCGGTTATCCATATCCAGTCGATCAGCTTGAAGAAGCCGCTGTGGATGGTCGAGCTGTACAGGTCATGCACAAAAACGTACGTCTTGTGATAAGGCCACGTCTCTAAGACGTACTCCTTGTGAATAAGGTTCTGCTCGATTGCGGCCGGGAGCAAGTACGCGGCCGCCAGTCCGATCCCCAACGCCATCGCGGCGCCTGCCGCGATCAGTCCCTTCCACTCCTTTCGCATCACGCCCAGGACGAGCAGGTATACGCTAAACCCGAGCGTGAATTGATAAGCGGTCGGCGGATGCGACCACAAGAACGCACCGTAGCTTGCCGCCAGTCCTGCGACGCTAATAAGCATTGACCCTTGCCTGGCGACTGACGGCGCTCGCATCACGCGCTCGCCAAAGAGCAACATCAACGGCATCCATACGAAGACGAGCAGCTCGGCCAAGGCGCCGCGCTGATACTGGTCCGCCAGATGATATGGCAGAAAAATGTACGCGGCCATCGCGGCCACCGCCGCCGGGCGCTCCATCACTTGCTTCGCGTAGAGGTACATCGCTGCAGCCGCGGCGACCATGATCGCCAAATTCACATCCAACAGTGTCCGCAGCCAGTCTCCGGTGATCGCATAGAAGACGGAAGTCAGATAGTAAACTCCAGGCGGATAGTAGCTCGTCGTGGGCGCGCCGAAGCCTCGGTTGGTATCTTCCTCCCATCGCGGATATATCTCTCCCGCCGCAAGCCCGTTGTAAAACGATCTCATCTGATCGTACTGCAAGAACATGTCATGAGTAGTCGGCATACGCAGTTCGAAAGCGCCGCCGCCCGCTTCCGAGCGCCCCATGAAAAAGAAGGGGACCACCGCTAACGCAGACAGTCCGATGCACGACAGAGCGATTAGCAGCCTGGTCTTGCGTTCGTCGGCCGCACCAACCTTGTCGTTCGGTTGAGCAGAAGGTTTTGCGGTCTTCGTCTTGGTCTTGGTTTTCATCGTTCGAGGCGAGACTCGTCCGCGTGTTTGTTTGAGTTGGTGTTAGATTCGATTCTGGCGCGAGCAATGCTAACACAAAGGATTTGAAGTGCGCCGCCCAAAATCTCGGATTGCTCGGCGATGTTCAAGGGCGCCTTTTCTATCTGCCGCCCCAAACGCAGACAATCTCCGAGAGCAAAGCCATCGTGTGTAATAATCCCATCAACTGCACGAGACAGTGCGAAAACTCCGGAAATGCCCCCAACTGAAGTTGGGGGGATTTATGGAGTTTTCACACGATCTCTGCAGGTCGAGGGGCGCACTCCACACGAGTGATGATAAAATGATCGCTCGCATCGGAATCTGCGTTTAAGTCCTCCAGTATGAAGCTGAGCTTTTCATTCGTGATCGCATTGACTCTTCTCCTTAGCGGATCGCCGCTGGGCGACAGGTTCGTTCAAACCTCTTGCCTCGCGCAAACGGTTCACGCGCAAGTTCCGCAAGCTACGATCGAAGACGAACGCGGGATTGTCGCGCTCGACCAGGCGCTGCGCGAGATCACCAACCCCTTCACCGTTCTGTGCATCGCCGCCCGTCCTGGCGATGAAGACGACGGCGCGCTCGCCTATGTGCGCAAGAAGCTCGGCGCGCGCGCGGTCATGTTGTTCGCAACTCGCGGTGAAGGCGAAGACAGCCCGTCGCGCGCCGAGTTGGACCAGGAACTGGGTGCGATTCGCACTCGCGAAGCGCTCGAAGCAGCGAGGATCGTCGGCGCGGATGTAATGTTTCTCAACCTTCGGGACATCGGGTATTCGAAGTCGGCCGATGAGGCCTTGAGCATTTGGGGACACGATGAAGGTTTGCGGCGCATGGTCAGGGCAATTCGGCTGCTGCGTCCCGACGTGATCATCACCAACCACCACTCCAGGTCCGGCGAAGGCGTCGAACAAGCGGTGACTCGACTCGCCCTCGAAGCCTTCACCGCGGCAGGACAGACAAAACTGGCCCCGGAAGCCGGTTCCGAGGCGTGGCAAGTCCGTCGTTTCTTCAGACGAACCGATGACTCCGGCGAAGGCGTCAAGATCGACCTCAACGAATACGACCACGCCCGCGGGCTGACTTATGCGCAGATTGGACTGGCGGCGCACCACCGCTTCCTATCGCGAAGCGCAAGTTTAGACCGGCTGACGCCTGAACGTGAGACAAGCTATTTCAAGCCGATAGATTCGCCTGCGGATCAAGAGACGATGAAGCCGGGCGCCGGACTGCTTGACGGGCTGACGCTTCCCGAGAACGTGACCCGCTCGATCGTTCAGCCTCGCGTTGGCGATCTGGGAGTCGTCGATGCGATTGCTACCGGCGAGCGATTGATCGACGCGCTGATCGAGAAACTCATCGAGAAGCGCGCCGAAGGAACGGCCGAAGCAATGCACGAACGGTACGGCGCCGATTTCGTTCGAGTCATCAGATTCACCACCGCCCTCGAGCGCGCGCTGGCGCTGGCTCTCGGGCTGAACCTTGAAGTCACCGTCTCTGACCGCGTGGTCGTGCCCGGCCAGAAGCTTGTTGCGCGCCTCGTGCTTCGCAACGGCGGTCGTCGATCGTTTCCAGTCGTGCTGAGCACGCCCGAGCGCATTCCCATCACCGAAAAGGATTCAGCTTTCAAAGACTCCGAGGTCATAGGCCTGGGGACTGGCGGTCTCGCGTTCAAGGAGTTCGAATACGAGATACCGAAAGACGCGGCGCCTACGCTGCCGACGTCAGCACACCTTTACGATGAGCAGTACTATGCGGTCGGTTCATCGCTGCCGGGAGCGCAGCCCGCCGACCCCTTCGGCGTCCGTCTGGTGGCGTCGGCCGAAGTAGGTCTGGGCCAGGTGAACATCCGCGTCGCCGCGCTAGTCAGATTCGACATCGCGCCGCCGATCGAGATTTCAACGATTCCATTCGCTTTGATCAAAGACTGGTCGAAGCCGAGGGAGATCGACTTTCCAGTGCGCGTGCGGAATCGAACGCCGGGCAGGCTGGCAGGCGCGCTGTGGGTGGTCCCGCTGGCGCTGAGCGACGACGAATACGAACCGGTCCACATCGCGTTTGGCCGCGAAGACGAAGAGATAACCGTCAATCTCAAGCTCCGCCTGCCGATCTTGAAGCCGCCCCTGTCACCAGACGTGCTGATCGAGTTTCGCCGTGAGAAACCTGCGCTGCCCGATCCGCTCGGCTCCGCCAAGATCGCGGTGAAAGCGATCGACCTCGAACTCGCCGACGGACTCAAAGCGGGTTGCATCCGCGGGCTCGACGACTGGCTCTCGTTTGCGTTTACCGAACTCGGGGTCGAGCACAGCGAGCTGAGAATCGATGACATAAGCAACACTGAGCATGGCAACGGCAACGTCGCCCCGCAGTCTCGCATTGGGTGCGGCGACCTGGCGCGATTCACAACTATTGTCGTAGACGGCAACGCTTACTTCGCGCGGCCGGAGCTTGGGCTGCATAACAGGTGTTTGCTTCGATACGTGCGGCAGGGCGGCAACCTGGTCGTGCTCACCCAGCGGCCCGATGACTGGAATCTCGCGTTGGCCCGCACTCAATTCGCGCCCTATCCGATCAAGCTATCGAAGGACAGAATCGCGTTCGAGACTGCCCGCGTGAACATCCTGGACCCCGATCACCCGCTGATGTCCCGGCCAAACAAGATTACGGCAAAGGATTTCGAAGGCTGGACTGTCGAGCGAGCCGCCGCCGTTCCCCGAAAGTGGTCAAGCGAGTACACTCCGCTGCTGGAGTCGAGCGACCCGGGAGAAGAGCCCACGCGGGGAGGCTTGCTCATCGCGCGCTACGGAGAGGGAACATATATCTACATAAGCTTCGCATTGCGCCGCCAACTGCTATCGCCAAATGCGGGACCGTACCGGTTGTTCGCCAACCTCATGAGCCTTCCCAACATCGCGAAGACCAAACCGCAATAGTTGCATCTTCGGATAGAAACGAAATCGCGGAGACCGTCATAGACATGTGAGGCGCACCCAAAGGGTGCAAAAGGGTAGAAGAAAGAAAGGTACTAATAGAGTCATGCCACCAAAAGGACCGAATTCATTTGAAGATGCAACGAACCAGTATCGGATATGGCTGGGCGCCAAGGTAACCATCACCGACGACGAATGGGATAAGCGAACAAAAAGGATCGCCGAGAGTTCCCCGTTTGAATACCTGCGCGCGACCTTCTATCGGTGGTCCCAATGGTGGCCGAAGGTCTGCGAGGAATTGAATGACGCGCCCCTCGTGCTGGGGATCGGCGATCTGCACGTCGAGAACTTCGGCACCTGGCGTGATGCTGAGGGACGTCTTGTTTGGGGCGTCAATGACTTCGATGAGAGTTGTTGCCTGCCCTACACCAACGACCTCGTACGACTGGCCGCCAGTGCTCGGCTTGCACTCGAGGAGCCGGAAACAAAGAAAATCCTAAAGGAAGCCAAAGAGAAAGGGTCTTCCAAGCAGAAGAGCATCAAGGATCTCAAGGACGTTACCGATAGCGTTGACGAAAAATTTCGCCGGGCGTGCAGTGCGATAGAGAGCGGATACCGCAACGCCCTTGATCCGAGCCGCAAGGATGTAGTTCGTCGCCCCTTCGTGCTCGCCGAGAAGGAGGCGTACGCATGGTTGCGCGAGATCGTGCTGAACAAACTCCGCATGAAAGAGGGCGGAAGCGAATTCGACAAGTTCTTCCACGAGCTGACAGATTTGCCGAAGGTCAGCGGCCAGGTTCCCAAGTCGGCATTGGAGGCGTTGAATCAATCCATGCCCGAACCAGGCGTGGCGTTCAGCATCGGAACGCGCGAGGCGGGGTTGGGCAGCTTAGGTCGCCAGCGCTTCACCGCCATCGTGGACGATTGGCGTGGCGGAATTCTTGCGCGCGAAGCGAAGGCCCTCGCCCCTTCGGCTTGGTTGTGGTGGACCGACGAGCGCAGGAACACCACCGAGATACTCTACGAAGAGGCGCTGCGGCATGCTGTGCGGGCGCCGGATCCCTGGGTGCGGATTTTTGCCGGTCAAGAGAGTTGGGTCGTGCGTCGCCTTGCGCCGGACTCCGGAAAGGTCAAGCTGAAGGACCTTCCAAAGGAAAGCCAATTGGAAGATGACCTCTGGCTCGCAATGGGTCATGAAACCGCAAACGTCCACCTCGCGCTCGGCAACGTGTGGAAAGACTTGGAGCAACGGACGAACAAAGACCCGGATTGGCTTTACCCGTACGCCACCGCAATGGCCGACAAGACAATGGAGGATTGGGCGACGATATGAGCCTGAGTAGCGCAGTCGTTTTTGGACTGTGGCGGCTATTTTTTCGACGGGCACTTGGATAAGAGCGCCGCCGCTTTGGATGTGAAAATGCCCAACCAGAGCGTTGTACAAGTCGGCATAAAGTCACAAGAGCCAGCGCTGCGCCGATGATAATCCACGAATGGCCTGAGTGGAGGGCGGCGTACTCCAAAACAGGTCGTCAGCTCCGTAGAATCCTGTTGAACGTTGACTTCATCACACGTATAATCGGCGCGCTTCAATGTAGCAAATACATCTTGCCGGCCTTCCAGGTTAAGAGGAGCCAACGAAATGCACGCCTTGATGAAATCCCTGGTGCTCGCTTGCTATTTATCCGCGGCCGTTTACTTAGTCAGTCCCGCATTGGTCAAGGGGTATTTGGTAAACGGCGATTCGCAAAGTAACGCTGCTCCTCCGCAGACTATCCTACCCACGGCTCAGTGCCCGGACGCCAAAGAGAGCACGCTGCCATTGCCCAGTTCCATGTCACCGGATGATTTTCATGACAAGCTCCTGGCGTTCCTACAAAACACCGAATACGTGAAACTCAATTGGTGCGTGGACAAAGGCGTGCGCGACACCGGGCCGTTTGTGAGCTCGACCTACCTCGGCGTTCATCCGGCCGTCAGAATCTACTATTCGCCCGGCGTAATGACCTGGCTGGCTAACGGGCGTATCAACAACATCCCCGACGGCTCGATGATCATAAAAGAGATGTACAACCCCGGCCCCGCTGCGCGGTACCAGAACAAGCCTCTAGTGGCTTCGTCGTGGACGGTGATGATCAAGGATTCGAAAGCCTCGAAGGACGGTTGGTTTTGGGGCGGGCTATGGACCACCAAACCAGGCGATCCTCCGATGCCGAAACCCAGCGATAGCTTTAAGCCGCCTTTCAACGTTCTCAATGAAGGATTCGGGCTCAGTTGTTTGCACTGCCACGCATCATCAGAAAAGGAAAGCACGTTCGCCTCGACTACCAACATCAAGGGCTTTCCCGGAAACCCGCTCAGCTACTTCGTGGATGACACGTGGAGAAAGCCTTCGACGTTCAATGCAGTGTTGAGCGCTCTCGCGCATGTCCCGCCAGATCACAAGAAGGTTAAGACTTCCGTAAAGCCTCGCGTGGTGAAACCGACCGACAGCGAGTTCCCGAAATTCTTCAAAGGCACTTCGCCCAACAGCGTGGAAGATCTTCAGATAATGCCCGCCGAAACCTACGACCACGTGTTTGCAGGTCGTGATGGAGCAGAAGAGTTCATCACCTCCGATCAATGCATGATGTGTCATAGCGGAAACGCGTGGTTCGGAGAGAAGTTTCTGATGATCCTCGAGCCGAAGTCAGCGAACCCGGTTAACGTCTCCCCCTATGGTGAGTGGCGATGGTCGCCGATGGGACTTGCCGGCCGCGATCCTATCTTCTATGCGCAGCTCGACAGCGAGCTGGCCTACTTGAAAGACAGAAAGGACGATCAGCAAACGGTCACCAATCTGTGCTTTCGTTGTCACGGAGTGATGGGCAAGCGCCAGCTCGACATCGACAACAACTACGATCCGCTTGCGCCCAACCCAAAGAATCCCGAACCCAACTTCAGTCTGGACTTCGTGTACAACACGAAACCAACCGACAAGAACTTCAAGTATGGCGCGCTCGCTCGGGACGGTGTGAGCTGCGCCGCTTGCCATCATATAGTCGAAGACAAAACGCCGCCCGGTCAGAATCCGCTGAAGTTTTTCCTCGAGCGTCGGATAACCGGCCAATTCACGATCGGCAAACGCGATGAGATGTACGGACCCTTTGAAGACAAGGACATCTCGCCTCACGCGATGAAAGAATCCCTCGGAGTCGATCCGAAATACAACGAGTACACTAAGTCTTCGCGGATGTGCGGCAACTGCCACACGATCAACTTGCCGGTGATGGATAAGAAACCTTTCGGGCACTCGCTCGAGCAGGTCACTTACCTGGAATGGCTCAACAGCGAGTTTCAAACGGAATTCAAACCGGGTCCGAACGCGAAGTCTTGCCAGGATTGTCATATGTCGTCGGGCTACGCGAACAATCGAAACAACGTCAACATTCCGTTGATTCAAACCGCGTTCGCCGACGTGCAGGACGACACCTATCCTGCCGCCGACCACCTCGCCCCCTTCGATCAAGTGCGCGCGCGCTTTCGAGAAAAAGGATTCGTCCGGCATCAGTTTCAAGGGCTGAACATCTTCTTGCTCGAAATGTTCAATCAGTTCATGACGAAGGATACGAACGACCCGCCAAACTTCTCGAATGACATCCTGGGCGTTCGCAAGAGCGACTACATGAGCACGCTGAACAACGACTTGCAGAACGCGATTTTGAATTTCGTTCAAACTGCGCAGCACGAGACGGCGACGATCGATGTATCCAAGCCCGAGGTCGTCGGTCAAAGCCTGGTCTCGGATGTGACAGTCACAAACAAGACCGGTCATCGCTTTCCGAGCGGAGTCGGATTCCGGCGGGCGTTTATCGAGTTCGATGTGATAGACCCGAGCACGATCGATCCGGCCACGGATAAGCCGAAGATTGTCTGGTCATCGGGCGCGACTAACAGCGAAGGATTCATCGTCGACAAAGACGCCAACATTCTCGAGACCGAATACATCGGGACCAGCCGCAACAAGAAAGGCCCCGCCCAGCCGCATTTCTACGGCAAGGAACACGCGATCGCGAGCTCGAAGCAGGTGCAGATCTACGAAGAGCTGATAAAAGATGCCGAGGGAAATTTCACGACGAGCTTCATTCGCCGCGACGCGACTATCAAAGAGAACCGCTTGCTGCCGAAGGGTTGGTCAGCCAAAGGACCGGACCCGGCTTCGTTGTCTGGAGAGTTCCTTCACTCGACGTTTCCCGAAGCCGACGCGGCGAAGGATCCGGCTTATCTGAACGGCAGTGGCACAAGCAAGGTGCGCTACGAAGTTCCGCTGTCACAATTGCCGCGCGGCATCGATCCGTCGAAGCTCACGGTGAAAGCGACGCTCTACTATCAATCGATACCGCCGTACTATCTGATGCAGCGATTCGAGGGGGCTCCGAACGCCGCAGGCACGCAGCGATTGTTTTATCTGACATCGAAACTAAACCCAGACGGAACGCCTATCGAGGATTGGAAGTTTCTGATCGCGTCGAGTCAATGGCCGAGTCAGCGGCGTTCGAGGTGACGCCGCGAGCCGGGACGGCGCGCGACCCACCAAACGTGCATCGCGGCTTCACGAAGCAGACGCATCTGTAGATCCCGAAGCTCTTCAATGCGACGATTGGTGCTCGCCGCAAAAGCGCACGAATGCAATTGATGAGGTTCGGAAGGCTCGCGTCAAATTCCTGGCGGTTGTTAGTCTATCTCAGCACCAAAGTTCTCAACTGTTTATGAACTTGATACTTGCTGGTGAGTCGATTTGGATATGGGTACTAATGGCGGTATCATCGGCCCCGCTGTTAGTACGGCTACTTCATGTTAGGCAGGCGAACATAAGGAGGAGACTAGAGATGGCTACTATTCAATGTGCAGCGTCGGGATGCACGGCTACAGACAAGAGTGGGCGTATATTCGCCCGGTGTACTAAATGTGGAGCGTGGTGGTGTAGTAGGCATGGTACAAAGGGTAACTCATGCCCGGGTTGTCGACATAAGTATTTGGTCGGTGCATAAGTTTCCACCTGAAAAATTGGGGTCGGACTCGAATGAACCAACCTTCTGAGTCTGCCCAACCGAGACCGAGACTAGCAAGGTATGCAAGCGACCGGCGTTGGACGTTGACTTGAAGTGGGTAGAGGACTATGTCTAAGTGGCTCGAAGATGAAGAACAGAAGAAGTCACTAAAGGACCAGGAAATATCACTATGGGTCCAGAGAGAGGAGGCAGTCCACACACACCTCCGGCAATTCTATGACTTGTGCCACAGGGTAAATGGTGTCAGGTACGATTCCCTGTCGATTGATCGGCTCAAAGTCGAATGCAAGCTATCCCATCAAATAAAAACGGATGGCTACCAGTCCTTTCATACAGTGGATGAAAGGCGGGGAATCCGCATTAGTTGTCCCAATCAAGATGAAACGTTCATTGACGTTGTCATCAAAAAACACAGTCGAGACGTGTACTGGAACGACGATACTCCTCCTGCCGATTATAGTTCGGATGAAGAGAGGGTTGTGATTCGGAACACGTGTACCCTCCAAGAGTTGATTGATTGGCGAGAAGACCAAATCATACATTTCATTCAATGGATGCTGCTGGAGTCCGAGGTTATCAAAGGTAGTATTCCAGGCAAAGAGATCAAGAATGAGCTGGCAGAAGCTGAGGCTCAGAAGGCTAAGGCAGAGGCTGAGCAGATACGAACTGCATGGGAGCGTGTGGCGGCAACAGAGCGGGCGGCACTTGCTGCGGCAAGTGCCGCAGCCGAAGCGCCGCGACTGCGGAGAAATGCTGCCTCAGGAGAAGCTGCGATGAACTGCGCAGCCTTTGGCGCAGTCCTTGGCGGGATCGTGATGGGGTTCTCAGGCTGTGTTAGCTGTCTCAATAATTTTCAGGCCCAGCACACACTGATAACTGATTTCAACTTGTTCAATGGCCTTCTGTTTGGAGCCATAGGTGGTGCAGTGATTGGCGTAGTCGTAGGGATTGCGATTGGGCAAATGAAGGACTAGCGTCAGCTTTGTGGCTGGTTCGCACGGTTTCATCGAGGCCACGGTCTCGACTTGGCGCGGTCTAACTTTCGATGCAGCGGAGCGCGCGACCGCAGTTCTCGCATGAAATCGTAGTGCTACCGCGCGCCCAATGATCGTATCGTTAGGCAACATTAAATTCTATGTACGACACCTTAATTACAGCACTGGCAGCAGTAGGTGGATTCTTGGCAAAGTCCGTATGGGATCTGTACTGGAAGCGTAAGGAGCAACATGAGTCAGTTGCTCGACAGAAACGTTTAGACTTTCTTGAGAAACAACTCTCACAGTTTTATTGGCCTATTTATCTTCAACTCCAAAAGAACAATGTCGTGTGGGAGCATCTGGTTAGCGGTAAGGCCATAAACGACTCATTGAAGAAGCAAGTGGACTCACAATTATATAGCTCCTTCTTTTTGCCAAACCACGAGAATATGTTAAAGATCATTGAAATGAATATTCATTTAGCTCAACCTGATGAGGTGCTCGAAAAAATCCTTCTACGTTTCATTCGCCATGTAGCTATCTTTGAAGCATTGAGGGAGGTCGGGATAAAAGATGTTGATCCTATCGCTCTAGGTGAGCCTTGGCCAACAGAATTATTTCCGGCCATAGAAGCACGCCTAAAGAAACTTCAGGAAGAGTATGACAAAGAACTTGGCCGTAGAAGAAATGTCGCCTAACAATTGCGTGCAACGGAGCGCGGCGAGCGGGTTTCATAAGGTTCCTTCAGTGTTACGCGCCGCGCCCGCTGACGCACAGCGTTAGGGTGCGGCACGAAGCCGCGTGAGTTGCTGTCGTGACTGATGTGTCCTTATCATCAGGGCACGACACGATGTTCTGGCATCGGTATCCCCAGGGTCGAACCTGAATTGAAATTATGTCCGCTCCTGACGGAGCCTAACGATTGTCGTGCAACGGAGCGCGGCGGGCGAATTCCTTAGGGTCTCCTTAGTGTCGCGCGCGCCGCGCCCGCCGGAAGCGCACTACCTGTCATTGGGGCTTTGGAGTTTCTTGTAAAGTTAGAGCTCTGACACGCTACCGGCATGAGACATTAGAAGCGGAAGTGGATTCATGTCAGTGGAAATTGCCGCCATTGTAGGTCTGGCCGTGATGTTCATCATCGCGACAGTCCTGCCAATCAACATGGGCGCGCTCGCATTTGTCGGCGCCTTCGTCGTCGGCCTGCTCGCTCATATGTCGGCTAAAGAAATCTTCGCCGGATTTCCCGGCGACCTGTTTGTCACGCTCGTCGGTATCACTTACCTGTTCGCGATCGCGCAGAACAATGGCACGATCGACTGGCTGGTCCACAGGGCCGCGTGGCTTGTGCGCGGACGTATCGCCGCTATTCCCTGGGTGATGTTCACCGTCGCGGGCGTGCTCACCTGCATCGGCGCTGTGAGCCCAGCCGCCGTCGCCATCATCGCGCCAATCGCGCTGCGTTTCGCGCACAAGTACGGCATCAGTCCGCTGCTGATGGGACTGATGGTGATCCATGGCGCGCAGGCCGGCGGCTTCTCGCCGATGAGCATCTATGGCGGTATCACCAATCAGGTGGTCGAGCGCGCCGGCCTGCCGCGGGACGACATTGCGCTGTTCCTGGCAAGCCTCGTGTTCAATTTCGCCGTCGCCGTCTCGATCTACTTCTTCTTTGGCGGGCATCGGGCGGCGCGCCGCAACGACCAGGGCGTGCGAGCTGCAGCAGAGATCGACCGGCCGGGTGTTGCGGTCCCGCTGCGTGGACACGACGGTACGCCGGGCGCACTCCAAATGCGCGCGGCAGAAGATGCCGAACCCGAGTCCCAGCATTCTGCGCTTGACTCGCATCGCGCGCTCACCTTGATGGGCCTGATCGCGCTGGGCGTTGGGTCGCTGGCCTTCGAGCTTAACGTCGGCCTGGTCGCCATCTCCGTAGCAGTCCTGCTGGCGTTGCTTGCACCGAATGCCCAGAAAGGCGCGGTGGATCAGGTGAGCTGGTCAACGGTGCTACTGATTACCGGCGTCATCACGTACATTGCGGTTCTGCAGAAAGTGGGCGCGGTCGACCTGGTCGGCACTAGTGTCTCGGGCATCGGCGCCCCGCTACTGGGCGCTTTGCTATTGTGCTACATCGGCGGCGGCGTCTCGGCGTTCGCATCATCGGTAGCCGTGCTCGGCGCGACCATTCCGCTTGCGGTGCCGTTTCTGCTTCAAGGTAACGTTCACCCAGTCGGCGTAGTTGCTGCGATTGCGGTTTCGTCCACCATCGTTGACGTAAGTCCATTCTCTACAAACGGCGCTCTGGTCGTAGCCAACGCGCACGGGGTGGACAAGGATCACTTCTACCGGCAGATGCTCATGTATAGCGGGCTCGTAGTCGCGATCGGACCGCTGCTCGCGTGGCTAGTGTTAGTTCTTCCCGGCTGGCTATGAGCCGAGCGACCGGCGGATTCTGCAAGTACTCGGCAACATTGATTTCGAGCGTTGGACAAAAATGAAAAGTGGAACGCAACATATACTTGTTCTTTTGCTGCGCTCGCTGTCATATTTTTCATCTCTGGCGTGAAGAGCCAACCTTGAAACGACAGTTTGAGAATCTTACGAAAGTTACTGCGACACAGTACCGCGTTGGCTTCCAAGATTACCTCATTGGATCGACGCCCGACGTTAGGCCTTCGCAGCGACAGAATACTGGAAACCGGCTTCTTATAAACTGAATCCCCAAATAAGAGGTACTGAACCAGGAGTTGTGGACGTTTCGATCAACCCCGATAGCTCCGATGAGTTTCCGATATATCTTCTGATTTTGCTTGCGGCATTTGGACACGGCATTTTCATATAGCGGATAGACACAATTTAATGCACAGGCCGCGTCTAGCGTCTTTAAGAGTTCCCGCGGCGCGTGCTGGCACACTCTCCCTCAAACCCGACCAGAGCCGCGCGGCGCAAGTCGCCAACGTCGCAGTTTCAACTGGCAAGCCTTCAAAGACCTGTTTAGATCCTTTTGGAAGTGTCACGGCCGCGGATCACTGACAGCAACGGGGTTAGAACCAGTGCTTGTGTCTGGCAGCGTGTCACGACGTTGCCGAGTGCTTCACCGGCTTGAATCCTGATGCGGAAGCGAGTATTCCTGTAGGGCTCAGTGCGAAACAACCGCACGTCGGGACCTGTGCCGGGGCTATTGCGTAACTGTAATCTTAAGGCGAGGCTTGTGGCATTTCATCCCGTGAATCGCCCACCAAAAAAGGAG
>JBBPIG010000058.1:0-10967 GCA_038040445.1 Acidobacteriota bacterium
AGGCCGCCGCAGTCCAAATATTCCGTCGCCCGTCATCGGTGTCGTGCTCCAGGGCACCTGCAAATATCAACACAAGATAAGGACACTACCAAACAAAGGCGCACACGAATAGCGCGTTTCTTGTCTAAAGAAGCGGTGCTTCGATCTGCTCACGATGCTGTTCGTAAAGCCTGGTCGCGCGATCTTTCATATCAATCGGCGTGTACACAAGCACGTTGCCGGTCGATTCCGTAATCACCAGTTCCCCGACAGGACCAAGCGGTTCGAGCTGAGGGTACGAGAGCCAAATGGGAACTCGCCAGCCTGACAGAGCCGGGTCGTGTTCGGGTATCCCCGCAGCAAAACGATCTGGCAGATGAGCCATCAACCAATCATTGGCGGTGATTCGGGCCTCAAGCACAGTTCTGATCAATTCCACTTTAATCCTTTGAGCTGTTGCAGGTTCAAGTTCCCGCCGCTCAGCACGCACACGACCTTTGAACCGCGAGGCGCTTTGACCAGGCCCTTCAAGACGGCGGCCACCGATGCGGCAGCAGCGCCTTCGACTACCAGCTTGCAGTGCGACATGATCCAGATCAGCGCTTCGAATATCTCTGAATCGGGTAGAGCGACCACTTCATCAACAAACTGGCGAACTGCGTCGAACGTGTGCTCGCCGACTCGCTTCACCTTTAGCCCGTCGATGACGCAGTCAACCGTGTCGAGCGTTACCAGATGGCCTTGCTCGACGCTCAACTTCATAGCCGGCGCCCCGGACGATTCCACGCCGACGATCTTTATTTGTGGGTTCAACCCCTTGAGCGCCATCGAGACGCCGGAGATCAACCCGCCTCCGCCGATTGGAACAACTACTACTTCGGCTTCGGGGAAGTCTTCGTATATTTCCAACCCGAGAGTCCCTTGCCCGGCTATCAAGTGTGGATCGTCGAACGGATGGATGTAGGTAAGACCGCGTTCTTCGCAGAGCTGCTTTGCCTTTTCGTTTGCCTCATCCCAAATCATCCCGTGTAACACGACCTCGGCGCCGTAAGCACGAGTCGCTTCGATCTTGGAAGGCGTCGCGTTCTCAGCCATCACGACGACCGCGCGCATGCCGTTCAGCTTCGCGGCGAGCGCGACACCTTGAGCGTGATTGCCGGCCGATGAACAGATCACCCCTCGGCGCCGCTCGTCGTCAGAGAGGTGCGCGAACTTGTTGAGCGGCCCGCGGATCTTATAGGAACCGGTTCGCTGAAAGATCTCGGCTTTGAGGCGAATATCGAAACCGGTTTGTTCGCTCAACAATCGCGACGTCAGAAGGGGAGTGTGATAGACGTGAGGCGCCACTCGGGCCTTTGCTTCCTGGAAGACCTGCGGAGATAGATTGATCATGGTTTGTGATTCTCAACTTATGAGTCTGTCGCAGATGGGCCGCGCGCGACGGGCTGATTATCTACAAGCCCGAACGTCATTGCAAACAAGGGAGCGGGCAAGGTCGAGTGTTGTTGCGCTGTCGGTGCTGTGCTAAATTCACCGTTGATAATGTGCATCAGGGAGCGCGACTAATGAAATCGCAGAGACGAAAAGAGATGGGCGAATACGTCGTTGCCGATCCTGAGATTTGTCATGGACAGCTCACGATCAGGGGAACGCGCATACTTGTCAAGGACTTACTCTACTATGTCGCCGATGGAAAAGACTGGGACTGGATTTGTTCCGCCTTCGACCGAAAGGTCAGCCGCGAAGCGATCGCCGAAGCTGTGCGTTTGGCGGGCGACGCGCTGGTTGGTAGAACTCCCAAGCGAAGGACTGACAAACGGCAGCGTGCTGCGTGAACATCCTTGATGAGAACATTGATGCCGTCGCGCGCGAGCACCTCCGTTCGTTGAAGGTTCACTTTAGACATATCGGCAGCGACATCGGGCGGTCGGGAATGAAAGACCTGAACGATGTGATCCCACTGCTGCACAATCTTAGAAACCCAACGTTCTTCACGCGTGATAAGGATTTCTACTCACGCTCTTTGGTTCACGCCCGATACTGCTTGATTCATCTGGATGTTCCACCCAAAGAGTCGGCAGAGTATATTGTCCGATTGTTGCGGCACAAGGAATTCCGAAAGAAAGTTGACAGAATCGGCAAAGTCATTCGCCTTAGCCCGAAGCGGCTGAGTTACCTGGATGTGAAATCTGCGAAGGAGCGCCACCTGGCTTGGTGAGATGATTTGCTGAGCCGATACATACAACCAAGGAAGTGGACCAGTGAACTACATCGATCTGCGAAGCGACACGGTTACGAAGCCAACCGATGAAATGCGAGAAGCAATGGCCCGTGCCGAGGTTGGCGATGATGTCTACGGCGAAGACCCGACAGCCCGCCGACTGCAAGAACGCGCCGCCGAGATTGTTGGCAAGGAAGCTTCTCTGTTCGTGCCCTCGGGCACCATGGGCAATCAGATCTCGGTGAGACTTCACACCCAACCCGGCCAGGAAGTCATCGTCGAAGAGCGAAGTCACATGTTCAACATGGAGATGGCGGGAATGGCGGTTATCAGCGGCGTCCTTGCACACCCCGTTCGATGTCCGGATGGAATGATGGACTGGGAGTCTATAGAAGCCGCCATTCGGCCTCGCAGCTCTTACTTCGCGCAGACCGGCCTTGTTGCAGTCGAGAACACCCAGAACCTCGCCGGCGGCACTGTTATGTCGTTCGAGCGGATGCAAGAGATCGCCGAGCGCGCTCACGGGTTGGGCCTGCCTGTTCATCTGGATGGAGCGCGCATCTTCAATGCCGCAATAGTCCTCAAGCGCGGCGTCGCCGAGATCGCTGCGTTGTTTGACTCGGTGATGTTCTGCTTATCGAAGGGGCTCGGCGCGCCGGTTGGCTCGATGATCGCAGGCTCGCGCGAATTCATCGATCGGGCCGTGCCGGTTCGCAGAATGCTAGGCGGAGGTATGCGGCAAGCTGGCGTGCTGGCGGCCGCGGGATTGGTTGCGCTCGAGAAGATGACTGCGCGGCTCGAAGAGGACCACGCGAACGCACAGTTGTTGGCGAGAGGGCTTGCCGAGAATCACGGCGTTAGGATTGACCTCGATAGAGTGCAAACGAACATCCTGGTCTTTGACATAGCCGGCACGGGACAGACGACGGCGGAATTCTCCGCGAAGCTCAAGCAGCGCGGCGTGCTAGCTAACGGGATCAACGCGCGCGAGATGCGCATGGTGACGCACAAAGACGTTTCGCAGCGCGACTGCGAGACGGCTCTGGGAGCCATTCGTGAGGCGCTGCGAGAAAAGAACACGGATCATGCGGATTCGACGGGTTCACACTGAATTGATCCGTATTAATCCGCCGCATCCGTATGATCCGTGGTCTATTCTTGGCGATAACCAATGGATAAACTAGTCATTGCCATCGACGGACCTTCAGGCTCGGGTAAGAGCACCGTTGGCAAAGCCATCGCGCGCCAACGGGGTTATCTGTACATCGACTCGGGCGCCGTCTATCGAGCCGTAGGCTACAAAGCACTTTTAACAAATACATCACTCGAAGACGCGTCCGCGGTTGCGCGGCTCGCTCGAGACTCGAACGTCAAGCTCGAAGGCGACCCCGACCACCTGCGAGTCTTTCTCGACGGCCGCAACGTGACCGCGGAGATCCGTCTCCCCGAAGCGAGCCACGCTTCATCCGTCGTCGCAACCATCCCTGAAGTGCGAGATGCCGTCGTCGAGAAGCTTAGACAGATGTCGAAGGTGGGCGGCGTCGTGATGGATGGGCGCGACATCGGCACAAAGGTGTTCCCGGATGCTCAGGTGAAAATATTCCTCGATGCCTCGCTCGAACGGCGGGCGCGCAGGCGATGCGACGAAGAGCGCGCGGGCGGCCGGGACGTGACCGTCGAGCAGATCAGAGCCGAGCTTGAAGAGCGCGACCAGCGCGACCGCGAACGCGCAGCGACGCCGCTGGTGAAAGCGGATGACGCGGTCTTTATTGATACGTCGAGTCTGACGCTGGACCGAGTGATAGAGCGGGTGCTTGAAATTGTGAGAACGCGAAGCTAGACTGGAACACGTATCAATGGACGCCTTGAAATAGTTCTCGCAGCGGAGACGACTTGATAGCAAAGCTCACCTGCTTCTCGCCTCGCCGACGGTGCGTTGCCGGGGGTGACGGATCGAGCACTCACCTCGCATCCTGAATCGAAAGATGGGAATCTTCACCGGACTCATAGTCGAAGTGGGCCGAGTGCGCCGTATCCAACGACGCGCTGATGGGGCATTCCTGATGATCGAAGCAAGGCAGGTCCTGGAAGGGACTCGCATCGGCGATTCGATCTCTATAAACGGGGTTGATCTTACGGTGATCGAGCTTGGCGCGGACTTCTTCAGCGCCGATGTTTCGATCGAGACACTGAAACGCTCGACGCTGGGCGGTCTTCACGCCGGAAGCCGAGTGAACCTCGAACGAGCGCTCGCGGCAGGCGAACGATTAGGCGGACACATGGTTCAAGGGCATGTCGATGGCACCGCCGAGCTTATATCGGTGACGCCCGAAGGCAACGCATATCGCATGCGGTTCAAGTTCGCGCGCGAGCTTGGACGCTACATCGCAATGAAGGGATCGATAACCGTTGACGGGATCAGCCTGACCGTGGCTGGACTCGGCGACGACTGGTTCGAAGTGGCGATTATTCCGCACACCTGGCGTGAGACCAGCCTGCGCGACTTGAAGAGAGGCGACCTGGTGAACATTGAAGTGGACGTGCTGGCGAAGTACGTCGAGCGATTGATGCTTTATAGGGAAGCGCCGGCAACGGCTGATAGCAAGCTGACCTTGGAGTATCTGGTTGAGAAGGGTTATTAGAAGGGAAGGCTGCCTCACCGAACTTTGGAGCATACATGCCATTCGCAACCATCGAACAAGCGATTGAAGACTTTCGCGCGGGGCGCGTAGTCATCATCGTCGATGACGAAGACCGCGAGAACGAGGGGGACCTCGCCTGTCCCGCCGAGAAAGTTACGCCCGAGATCATCAACTTCATGGCGCGCTACGGCCGCGGGCTGATTTGCCTGTCGCTGACTGAAGAGCGGCTCGATGAGCTTCAAATACCGTTGCAGGTTTCCGAATCCGACAACACCGCAAACAGGGGCACCGCCTTTTGCGTCTCCATCGAAGCGAGGCGCGGCGTGACTACAGGCATATCAGCCGCGGACAGAGCGACGACGATTCAAGTTGCGGTGGATTCGCGAACGAAGCCCTCGGACCTCGCGCGTCCGGGGCACATATTCCCTCTGCGGGCGCGCAACGGCGGCGTGCTCGTGCGCCCGGGTCAAACAGAAGCCGTGATGGACCTGGCTCGCATCGCGGGGCTGACGCCTGCGGGGGTGATCTGTGAAGTGATGAACGATGACGGCACAATGTCGCGCTTGCCTGAGTTGCGTGAGTTCGCCCGGCTGCACGGCATCAAAATTATTACAGTCGCCGATCTCGTGAGTTATCGAATGGCGAATGAAGTGCTCGTGCACCGCGCCGGGGAAGCGCGAGTGCCGACCGTATACGGGGAGTTTCGCGCGATCGCCTACACTAACGACATAAATCAGGATACTCACCTGGCGCTGGTGATGGGCGAGATTGATCCGAACGACAGCATGCCCGTGCGCGTGCATTCGCAGTGCGTGCTTGGCGACGTGTTTGGCTCGGTGCGGGACGATACCGGCTGGCAGCTTCATCGCTCGTTGGAGGTGATCGCCGGAGAAGGCCGCGGCGCTCTGTTGTACTTGAAACAGGAGGGGCGGGGAGTTGGACTTGTGAATCAGCTCAAGGCATACCGGCTAATGGACGAGCAAGACAAGGATACAGTCGAAGCTGACGCTGCGGTGGTCGGGCGTCACAAGATGGACCCGCGCGACTACGGCATCGGCGCGCAAATTCTCCACGACCTTGGAGTGCGCAGGATGCGGCTGATAACCAACCATCCGGTGAAGCGCGCGGCCATCGAAGGATTCGGTCTCGAAATCACCGACCGCATCCCGATCGAGATGGAGCCTAACGAGTCCAATGAAAAAGTACTGCGTGCGCGGAAGGAAAAGCTTGGGCATCTGCTGACGAAAGTTTAGAGGTGAAGGTCTAGTGATGAAGCGCGCGCGATTTGCGATGCGGTGAAAGGTCAAAGGTACGGTGAAAAGATCACAGGTCGGGAAGGGTGGCTTGCCCCCGCTGTACTTGTTGAAACTCGAGGTTGCTTTCAAAGCGAAGAAGCGGGGGCAAGCCACCCTTCCCGACCGCGAGCTTGAGATTCACGACCCATTACTGGCAGTTGCATGGTCAAGGGAATGCTAACTGAAGCCAACATCCTAGATTCTGGTTTGTGACTTTCGCGGAGTCTACTAGTCCATGCGCAGAAAATTACTCATCGGCGCGGTTTCCCTGCTAAGCCTGGTACTGCTTCTGCTAATCGCGGTCTTCGTCTACATCCGCAGCGGGCGACTCGACACCTATCTGCGAGAGCAGGTAGTCGAGGCTCTGGCCGACGTCGGCATCACCGCGACGATTGGCGAGTCGCATCTGGATCTTCGCGGCTATCGCGTCACCCTCAAAAACATAGAGCTGCGCGCCGGCGACGGGAAAGATCCGTTCGGCACAATTGACAGCCTCTCAGCCCAGTTTTCTGTGCTCTCATACCTGAATCAAAGAATCCAAATCACCCAGGTCGAAATCATTCATCCACGCGTGTGGATCGAGCACGATGAGCAGGGGCGTTTGAACCTCGACGTGCTGCACGCGCCTCCTTCCAAAAAAGAAGTCAAAGAAAAAAGCATTACTTTTCTCACCTCGAATTTCCAGATGACAAATGGCGAGGTCAACTTCGTCGACCGCCGGCGCCACCTCAGCGCCCAGGTGAGTGATATGGCGGTTCACCTCGTTCCTCTGGAGCCCGCCTCGATTGAAGACAGGCTGAACCACAGGCTCGAGTTCGGATTCACCAAGGCAACTGCGACCGTCGAAGGGCGCAAGATTGAAAACATCACCGTGAATATCCTGGCCCACGTCACGGATAAAAACGCCGAGATCCTTAGCCTGAAGGACGGTAACGGAAAGGACGATCCGCAGTTCAAGATCACTTCCGATCTCGGCCAAATAAAAGTCAACGGCAAGGTCGAAAGCTTCGAGCCTCTCAAATACGCTTTCACGGATGTCCAAGCCGCCGCCGAGCTCGATCAAATCTCGCGCGTGTTCGCGCCCGATTCGAAAATGAACGGCAAGGTTGGATTCAAAGGGCACATTGAAGGGACGGGCGCCGACTATAGCGCGTCGGGTTCCATCGAGTCGAAGACGGTTTCGGTAGCCGGCTTACGCGTCGCGGGCCTTAGCGTTAGGACCCAGGTCAGCGGACGCGAGGACGAGTACAAGGGAAAAGTGAGCCTGACGTCGACCGGGATCAGCGGAGCAGGTTTGACCACCAGCTCGATTACGTTTACAGACTCAGTGAAGGGTAAGGCGGGCGACTTCGATGTGACCGGCTTGTTGAACCTCGCATCGCTCAAGAGCGGGCAGGTGACGATGAATTCCCTCAAGGGCGCGCTCTCCTTTGATCGCGACAAAGTGAATTTGTCCAGGTTCACGGCGGGAACTTTAGGCGGAAGCATCTCGGGCTCGGCGACGCTTGCCTACGGCGGCGGCTCATCCCGCGTCGATGCCGAGTTCAAGTCAATTGACCTCGATCAGGTTGCCACGCTCGCGTCTGCAAAAGACGTTACGGTGAGAGGCACTGCCAACGGAAGCGCTCAACTCACGTTTCCGCGTTTAGACTACAAAGCCGCGACCGGCAAGATAGCGGCAACGTTCGATGCGGCCGTCTCGCCTTCGGAGAAACAGGGAGATGCCTCGCCCGCCCAGGGAGAGATCAGTCTGGTGGCCACGGGCCGCGGCGGTTTGAGAATCGAACGCGCATACGTTCGCTCGAATCAAAGCGATCTGACGTTGGCTGGCGCGGTCGATTGGGATGGCGCCGGATCGCTGGACGTCAACTTCAAATCCGCGGACATGTCCGAAGTCCAGCGCGCGATAGACGCCTTTGGTCTGATACCTGACGACTTGAAGGAACAATACGAGATCGCGCTAGCGGGCGAAGGCGAGTTCAAAGGCCGGGTGGAAGGCAAATTTTCCGCGCCAGGCGTATCGGGCCACCTCAAGCTCGCAAGCATAAAATCGCACGACGAAGAAACCGGTTCATTTGAAGGCGACCTCGTCTACACGCCCTCGCTGGTTCGCGTGGACAACGCCGCGCTCGTGCGTCCGGACGGTTCCCGCGCTGACTTCAGCGTGAACGCGCCGCTCCCTGCCAAAGACAACATCGCGATCAAAGCCAACGTGCAGAACTTCGATCTGGCTGCGATCCTGAACGCGATCTCGCCGGGGCTTAAAGACTTCGTGAGCCGGGGAGTTGTCAACGGCACGGTAGACCTCAAAGGATTGCCCGGTCCCCGCACCGTCGAGGGCACTGCTAAGCTGACTCTTGCCGGAGCCGAGTTCAATCCGGCCCAGGAGGAAGGAGAAGAGGTCAAAAAGATTTCGGTGTCCGAGTTCACCGGAGACATCACTCTGTCAAACAGCGTAGTCAGCGTGCAGAACCTGAAGATGATTGTCGGTGACAGCCAGATCGTAGGACAGGGAAGCTACAACCTGGACACCTACGAATACTCGATCAACGCCGACGGTAAGAACATCGACCTCGCTCAGCTCTCTGATGCCGCCGGCAGTGTTGCGCTCACCGGCAAAGCGGACGTGAACGTTGTGGGACAAGGGCAGTGGGGCAAGGCCGAAGACTGGTCCAAGGTGCAACTCAACGCCACGATTCAAGGACACAACGTTGCAATCGAAGGCCGCGACTTCGGCGACGCGAAGCTGGTCGCGATCACCGAGGGCGGCATCCTGAAGGTCGAAGCGTCGGGTAGACTGTTGGAGCAGGAGCGCACGCTGGTGGCGACGATCGATCTGCGCGACCGCGACAACTATCCCATCAGCGCAAGCATTGAGTTCACCGACGCGGACATCGGCCCGTATCTCGGGTTGATCGCGCCCGAGTTGTCGGACATCAAAGGCAAGGCGACCGGCACCATCAAGCTCTCCGGTCCGCTGCTCGAAACGGACAAGATACAGGCGGTAGCAACGCTCACCAGGCTCGAAGTCGGCGGGGCCATCTCGGAGCGGCAGACCTACAAGATTACGAATCAAGGCGACATCGTGCTGACCGCCACCCCGCGCGAGGTCACGCTCAATCGAGTGATGTTCACCGGCGAAGGCACGAGCGTAACTCTGGAGGGTACTCTCTCTCGCGACGCGGCGAAATCGAAGCTCGCGGTCAACGGCGAGATCAACCTGAAGCTTTTGTCGTCATTCACACCAACGATCTTCACGACCGGAATCGCGCAGGTTGAAGCTTCGATCGTCGGCCAGCTCGAATCGCCGCAGTTGTTAGGCGTCGCGAATCTTCGCGATATCGGCATACGCATACTCGACTTCCCGATTTCGATGGCCCGCGGAAATGGCCAGATCAGATTCACATCGAATCAGGCAGTAATCGAGAACTTCGTCGGAGCGACCCCCGGCGGCGGGACCATCTCGATAGAAGGCGGGGCTGCGCTGTCGGGGCTTGTGCCCGTTCAGTGGCGGTTGGAAGCAAGAGCCGATCAAATGGGCGCCGAGTATCCGAAGGACACCCAGACCGTGGTGGACGCGCAAGTCACGCTCGAGGGCAATCGAAAGCTGCAAGTGCTGAGTGGCAATGCGCAAGTGAGGCGCGCGGCTTATACCAGGGACCTGACCCTCGAAGAGTTGATCACCACCGGCGGTCCGTTTCAGCCCGATTTTCTGGAAGCCGGTCCCGGAGGTTCGGGAGGTCCATCGGGATTGCCAACTGTGCTGGATCTTCACATCACTGCCGACAACACGCTGATCGTAAAAAACAATCTGGCCGACGCGGTCGGCAGCGCCTACATAAACCTGCGGGGTTCGGCCGATACCCCTCAGGCATCGGGGCGAATACTGTTGACCCGAGGCACCCTGAACTTCAGAAACGGCCGATACGATTTGACGCGCGCGTTGATAACCATACCCGGCCGCCGCGGCGCCGAACCGACCATCGACTTTCAGGCCGAGTCCGACATTCGGGGCTATCACATTTCAATCAACTTCAACGGGACGATCGCCAAGCTCCAGACGAGTGTGAGATCCGATCCCGAGTTGCCCGAGCCCGACATCATCTCGCTGATCTTGACCGGCAGTATTTCCGGGGGCGATACGTCGACCGTTGCGGGGTTGGGGCAAACAGGCTTGGGTCTTGCTCAGTCGATTCTGTCGGCATCGCTATCAGAGCAACTTGAGCGAGGCACGCAGCGATTGTTCGGCCTGAGCCGCTTCTCGATCGATCCACTGCTGGTCGGCCGAGGCAGCGATCCGACCGCCAGGATCACGATCGGTCAGCGTATTGCAAAAGACCTGACGGTGACTTACTCGCAGAACCTCACCTCGGGCGTATCTGGAATAGATCGTGTGGTGCTGGTTGAGTATCGGTTGAGCAACCGGTTCTCAGTAGTCGGGATTCGGAATGAGCGCGGCGAGCTGGGCTTTGATATTCGGTTCCGGAAGAAGTTCTGACGGACGACGGGCGACGGGCGACGGATGACAGGGCGACGGACGACGGGCGACGGCGAAGAGTGACGGGCGACGGCGACGGGCAGCAAAGAGCAAAGAGTATAAGGCCTGAAGATCTGTAGGACTCGAATGTTTGTAAACAGCATCAATCGCATTGCAAACGGGCGGCGCTTGGCCCTTTGCTATTTGCTCTTTTCTGCCCGTCGCCCGTCGTCCGTCGTTCGTCGCCCTTCGCTTTTCGCCCATTGCTATTTGCTCTTTTCTGCCCGTCGCCCGTCGGCCGTCGTTCGTCGCCCTTCGCTTTTCGCCCATTGCTATTTGCTCTTTTCTGCCCG
>JBBPIG010000058.1:11067-15967 GCA_038040445.1 Acidobacteriota bacterium
TCGCCCGTCGGCCGGTCGCCCGTCGTACGTCGTCCGTCGCACTCTGCCCTTCGCCCTGTGCGCTTTGCTCTTTGCTTTTTGCCTCGTGCCTTCAGGACTGGCAAGTGAGGTCGGCGACTTTCTCGGGCGGCAGGTGACGCGGGTGGACGTGGTCATCGAGGGTGCGCCAAACGCAAACGTCGTTGAGATAAGGTCGCTGCTCGACGTCGCGCCGGGCCAGGACTACTCGCCGGTTCGCATTCACGATTCGCTGCTGAGACTCCATCGCTCGGGGCTGATCTCGGGCGCGCGAGTTGAAGGGGCCAACGATGGGGCGAACGGTGTTGCGCTGCGTTTCATCGTCAAGCCGCAAGCTCGCATTGAGAACGTCGTCTTCGAGGGCACGCCGAGTTTTCCGCCAGCAGAACTCAAAGCGAGGTTGAATCAACTCGATGCCGGAGAGCGCCTCTCGCTTGGCGCCGTAACGCGCGGGCTCGGAGACCTTACCGCCTACTATTCTGCGCGCGGCTACTATCAAGCAAAGATCAACTATGAGATACGGCTAGACTCTACGAGCACTCGAGCCGTGGTCGTCTACAACATCACACCCGGAGAGCAGGCTCGCGTGGCGAGCTACAAGCTCGAAATCAAAGGCACCGAGATCGATCTGTCGAAAGTGACGCCCAAAATAGTCGAAGGCCAGCCCTTCAGTCAGGCCCTCGTGCAGGACGCGATGGATCATACAAAAGAAGCGTATTTGAAAGAGGGCTACCTCGCGGCGCGCGTTACCAACAACATCACGACGGACACCAACAACAACTCAGCCGCCGTTGCCATCAACGTGGAATCAGGCCCTCGGGTCGACATTATAGTTACCGGTCTCGATATCAAGCCGAAGGATAAGATAAAAGTTCTACCCTTTTACACCCAGGGCGGCATCGATGATTTCACGCTTGAAGAAGGGCGGCGCAGTTTGTTGGATTACGCGCAGCGGCAAGGTTACTTCTTTGCCGGCGTGGACCGCCCAAATATGCCCGATCTCTCTCAGCCGTCAGTTACCCTGACCTATACGATCGATCCAGGCAAACGGTACAAGCTCAGCGATATCGAGATTGAGGGCGTGGATGCGATCCCACACCGCACGCTCGAAGATCAGATGAAGTCGAAGATGGCCACGTCTATTCCGTTTTTCGGAAGCCGGGGTATCACAAGCGATGACATTCTCCGCCAGGACGCGAATCTGGTCTCCAAGCGCCTGCGCTCGCTCGGCTACCGCAGGGCGCACGTAGAGGTCAGACGCGGCGTGTCGCTGAAAGGGGACAAACTGATCATCACCTTTGAGGTTGATCAAGGGCCGCGGACCTACGTCGAAGAGGTAGGTATGCGCGGCAATCAGGTGATGACCACCGCCGAGTTGACGCAGCGGCTGGAGATCAAGCTCGGCGACCCGCTGGTTGAAAGCGTAGTGACCAATGATGCCGATCAACTGCTTGCCGCTTACACCACGCCGGGATTCGCTTCCGCTGAAGTCTCGTCTGACGTGGTGGATATGGGCAGCGTCGACGGCCAGGACCGCGTGCGATTGATGTTCAACGTGACGGAAGGGAATCGGGTTCGCATTCACGGCGTGACAACGCGCGGCGCGGCTGTCACCAGCACCAGCCGGCTCACCCGCGACTTCTACCTTTTCAAAGCGGGTGAATGGCTGCGCACGGACCTGTTGCAGGAAACCGAGCGCCAACTCTATGAGACCAACGCCTTCAACTCGGTAACGATCAGTTCAGATGCGATCGGCCAAAATGCAAACGGCATCGAAGAACGCGACGTGACGGTGAACGTGCTCGAGGCGAAGCGCCGCGATGTGGTCTACGGGCTCGGTTATCAGACGAATACGGCCAACACCAAAACGATTCCGGCGCTCAGTTTTCTCGGCGGTGTGCGCGGGCTTACGCAGCTCACCTATTACAACCTGTTTGGCATGCTGGACAGCGCCAGCACCCAGATACGCGTCTCGCAGAACGAGCTATTCGGGCAGCTATCGTTTCAGAATCCGCGTCCGTTCGGAAAGGACTTTCCAGCGCTCATTTCGATCTTCGCGCGAAGGCTGGGCGAGAAGAGCTTTCGTACCGATCGCTACACGGCGAACTTGCAAGTAGAAAAGCGTTACTCACTCGACTTCATCGTCTACTTCAGCTACTACTTTGAACGGATCAGCATCTTCGACCTCCCGTGCTCGGCGCCCAGCCCCGATTGCGAGGGGCTTACCCTTGAAGAGATCAGGCGCGACTCGCAACCGATCAGGCTTGGCCGTATCGGGCCGAGTTTTGTGCGTGATAAACGCGACAACAAGTTCGATCCGACATCGGGCAATCAAACCATTGGCAGCTTCTTCGTTGCGGCGACCGCTCTGGGCGGCAACGAGGCGTTTGTGAAGTTCTACGCCGAGCACGCTCGCTTTTATCCGATTAAGCGATTCCGCGACACCGTCTTTTCAATGTCGGCGCGGCTGGGACTGGCCAGTCCGTTCGGTGGCAGGGATTCGATGCCTATCTCCGAGCGGTTTTTTGCCGGCGGGGCGCGCGATCTTCGAGGTCTCGGGTTTGAAGAAGCGGGACCGCAAATACTGGTACCCAAGCGCGACTCAAACGGGGACGTAGTAAAAGATGGGAACGGAAACACGATTAAGGTCTTGAGCCCGCTGGGCGGCAACGCGGTGCTGGTACTAAGCAGCGAGGTCAGATTTCCGCTATTTGGACCCGTTGGAGGCGCGGTATTTTCTGATACCGGCAACGTGTTCGCGCGGGTGCGTGACATCAAGCTCGGCAACATCACTCAGACGTTTGGCTTCGGGTTGAGGCTTAAGACGCCGATCGGGCCGGTGAGATTTGATTACGGTTTTCTCGTCGCGAACAAGCCGCCGAATGTAGCCGGCTCGCATAAACATTTCACTATAGGGCAGACGTTTTAGCATGCTAAGTGGATCGATAGATCGATTGTTCTGCTCTCTCTCCGAGAGGAAGCGCGCAGTAACAAGCAACTTTCCCCGAATCACAGGTTGGGAAGGGTGGCTTGCCCCCGCTTTTGTGAAAAGAGATGAGATCGCGGGCGCAACCTTACAAGAGGCGGGGGCAAGCCACCCTTCCCAACCTGTGATCCGGGCGAAACGCCAGTTTGCCCCGAAACTCATTGCCGGCGCCTTAATGCTTTGTATGATTGCGCTGATCGCGCCGCGGGCTCATGCGCAACAAATCGTGGATCAGATACTAACCCTGGTCAACGATGAAATCATCACGCGCATTGACTTGCTGTGGAGCATCGCAATGGATGCGCAAGCGCCAAGCCCGGTCGGTCCTGTCGGATCTGATCTTCTCAGCCGGAAGCTTGACGTGATGATTGATGAACGGTTGATCGCGCAGGAGGCCGCGCGCATTCCGACGACCGAGATAACCCAGGACGAGATCGACAAGAAGCGGACGGAGCTGATCAAGACCTTCAAATCCGAAGCGCAGTTTCGTGAGCGGGCCGGTTCAGTTGGCCTGACGCCGCAGAAGATCGACGAGCTGATCCGCCACAGGATCTTGATCGACAGGTTTGTTGATTTCAGGTTCCGATCGTTTGTCGTTGTCACCGAGCAGGAGATCAAACGCTACTACGACGAGACCCTTGCGCCCAGGGTTCGTGCCGGTGGTCAGGTCCCGCCGCCGCTTGAAGACCAACAGGTCCGTGACTTGATCGTCGCATTCTTGAAGCAGGAAAAGATCGACGCCGAGGTCAACCGCTGGCTCGCCTCTGCTCGCCAGCGAGCTGACGTCGTTCAGCTTGCCGAGCCTTAAGCTCCATCTCATTCGCACCCGCCAGTGCCAGGGCACACTCCCGCCGCCGGAACCGTGTATCAAGCAAACGGCCGGCTGCTCCAAGAAAGTCTGCATCATGTGACTCGCGTTTCCGTCATGCTTAGTGAGGGCATTCTCGCACTCGCAACTAATTTCAGAACGATAGAAGGGGTCTTGAGCGATGGACCCGCGAATAGAAGAAGTAATCGACTCAATGACGGACGATCTTCGGCACAATCCGTCTCTCGCCGAGATTGCCGAGTCCGTGAACCTTTCGCTATCTCGGTTCTCGCATCTATTCAAGCTGGCGACGAGCCAGTCTCCTGGGCAGTACCTGAGAAAGCTGAGAATGGAGAGAGCAAGAGAGTTGTTGGAGACCACCTGGATGAAGGTCAAAGATATCAGCGCCGCCGTTGGAGTGAGCGACTCAAGCCACTTTGTGCGTGAGTTCAAGAAGCTTTACGGAGCGTTCCCAACCGACTATCGAATTCATCTCCCGCGCGCTTTCCCTGCCCAATTGGAACGCCCACAGCGGCAGCAAGGGCACCGGCACGATGATTGGCCCTGCGTGAATGAACACAATAGACGCCGCAAGCCCGCTGAAGAAGGAACCAAGTTCGCCGCCCGCGGAACTGAGCGTGCTCAGCGTAGAGCCAACCGTTGAAGCCAGCGCCGGCACTGGATAGAGGATTGTCTTGAGCGTCACTCCGGGCACAGGCCAGATTAGCATGTTCAAGATTATCGCGAGGCACGCCACCTTCCTGCGAAGCCCGCGGTGAAACAGGCTGCGAAGTGACCCGGCGATAGACACAAGAAGTTTAGATTCGGAGAAATACTTGTTGGATAGGCCGCTCATAAGAACCTCCGGCGCAAACATACTCACCCCAAAACTGATTCCAAAAGAGTTCCCAGGAATATTGCCGCGAGTCTACGCCAGGTCTTTCGCTGATTCAATAGGCCATTCCTGCTACCCATCAGATTGTCTTGTCATTCTGATTGTGCGGCGATGCTGAGTATGGCCGAGCGGACGGCCCGCGTGGCAGCCGTAAAGGTCTCCCCCCATAAGCTTGTTGGTTATGTTGGGGATT
>JBBPIG010000059.1 GCA_038040445.1 Acidobacteriota bacterium
TTCAGGGTTCGGGGTTTCTGGTTTCTAGTTTCTGGTTTCTGGTTTCTGGTTTCAACTTCTGGTTTCGGGTGTCCAGTCTCGTAACCAAAAACCAGAAACCAGAAACTAGAAACCAGAAACCCCGAACCCTGAACCCTGAACCCCGAACCCCGAACCCGGAAACCTGAACCCTTTGCTAGGTTCACATTCAGCGGCTACAATCGTGATCTGAATTGAGTCCTACAGGAGTTCTTCAGTGTTCAATATCAGTCGAAGGCGATCAGTTGCGACCAACATAAACGGCGTCAAGGTCGGAGCGGACAACCCTATCGTAGTCCAGTCGATGACTAACACCGACACCGTGGACGTCGAGGCTACTGCATTACAGTGCGAGCAACTTGCGCGAGCCGGTTCTGAGCTTGTGCGCATCACCGTCAACACTCGGCAGGCTGCGGCAGCGGTTCCGCATATCGTCGAACGGCTGGGCGAGCGCGGCGTAGACGTTCCCATCATCGGAGATTTTCACTATAACGGCCACATATTGCTCAAAGAGTATCCTGAGTGCGCGAGAGCGCTGGCTAAGTACCGCATCAATCCCGGGAACGTCGGGCCCGGCCAACATCACGACAAGAACTTTCAGTCTATGATCGAAGTCGCGGTCGCCAACAACAAACCCGTGCGCATAGGCGTCAACTGGGGCTCGCTCGACCAGGGGTTGCTCACCCGGTTGATGGATCAAAATGCCGCGCTGCCTGAACCGAAAGACGCGCGTGAGGTCATGCACGAAGCCGTAGTCGTCAGCGCATTGGAATCCGCCGCGCTCGCCGAGAAATGTGGGCTATCGCACGACCAAATCATCTTGAGCGCTAAGGTCTCCGAGGTCCAGGACCTGATCGAGATCTATCGCAATCTGGCGGCGAGATGTGATTACCCCTTGCACCTCGGACTGACCGAAGCTGGCATGGGCAGCAAGGGCATTGTAGCTTCTACGGCGGCGCTGGCCGTGCTGCTGCAGACCGGCATCGGCGATACTATCCGCGTTTCGCTCACGCCTCGGCCGAACGGCGATCGAACTGAAGAAGTCATTGTCGCGCAGCAGATTCTTCAGACGATGGGCTTGCGGAGTTTTATGCCGCTGGTGACTGCTTGCCCCGGCTGCGGGAGAACGACGAGCACGTTGTTTCAGGAAATGGCCGAAGACATTCAGACCTACCTTCGCGAGCAGATGCCTTCGTGGAAAGAGAAATATGTAGGCGTTGAAGAATTGAAGGTCGCGGTTATGGGATGCGTAGTGAACGGTCCCGGCGAATCGAAGCACGCAAACATCGGAATCTCGCTGCCGGGCACGGGCGAAGATCCGCGCGCGCCGGTGTACGTCGACGGCGCCAACTTCGTGACGCTTCAAGGGCCGATGATTGTGCCGGACTTCATTCGGATACTTGATGAGTACATCGACGCTCATTACGCGAGCAGAGAAGAAGAGTCAGTCGCTCAGTTTCAGGTTTAGGATAGATGTACCCCTGGGAGCGCAGGCATCCCTGCCTGCTCTTTCCGCTAACCGCTTTCTCTTTCTCGCGCAACGCCTACGGGACGGCAGTCCCTTTACTGGCCGGATTTCATCTCATCGTAGACTGTTCCAACATTTCCCGGGAAGCGCTGCTCGTAGGCGGTGTACTTCGAATACTGTTCGAGCTTCACTTCTTTGAGAGCTTGTTCGCGGGTCAGGCCTTGATCGATTGCCTTCTTAACCGCGGCCCGCAGTTCCAGCAGATACTGTTTGAATGCTTTCAAGTCCGCAACGTTGGTGACTTCACCGTGACCGGGAATGATTTGAGAAGTGGGATCGACTCGAGCGATGACAGCGTCGATCGTTTCGGTCCACTCGGCGGTTGAAGCCCCGTGCGCCCGGTCGATGACCGGAATAACTTTGTTGAAGAACAGGTCTCCCATATGAACAACTTTGCTTTGCGGGAAGTAGACTATCGAATCGCCGTCGGTGTGGCCCCGCTTCAAATGGAAGACCTGCACCTCGCGGCCGCCCAGATACATACGCATCTCGCGGTCGAAGGTGATGTTGGGGGCCGGTATGTCCGAGAGCTTCATTGCGCGCGCGCTCTCGAGATTCTTCTTAGCGGTGTCGAGTTGTGTGCGCAGCGCGGCCAGGTCCTTCGACTGAGGATCGTCTTTCTCCAGCTTGTCTATCCGCGACTGTAGCCCCTCGATCTGGCGCGGCGCATTGGCAATCGTCTCCTGCGGCGCGGCGAGCATGTGCTTGCGCACGTTATCGTGAGCGACGATCGTCGTCATCTTGATAAAAAACGCGTTGCCGCCCGTATGATCGCCGTGGTGATGTGTGTTGATCAGAAAGCGGATCGGTTTCGCCGTTACGGATTTGATTTGCTCGGCGATGCCGGGGGCAAGATCCGCAAATTGATCGTCGATGACAACTACGCCTTCATCGGTCACAGCGAAGCCGATGTTGCCTCCGCGTCCGTACAGCGCGTAAGTGTCGTCGGCGAGCTTCTTGAGGGTGAACGGTCCTTTGTCCTGCGGGGCCGCCGGATCGTGGGCGAAGCTGCGCCCGCAGATCAGGAGCACAGTTGCAATAAGAGCTAAGGGGGCGAGTTTCCTCACGGTGTCCACCTCGATGTTTATCGTTAGCGAATAGAAGCAGCTTGGAAAAGGCGCGGCTCAGGTCGGGCCGCGCCCCTAAGAAAGTCCTGGTCCTGAATCAGCGGCGCACGCGAGGCGCGTTTACGGCTTCTTCTCAGGCGGTGTTGCATGAGGGTCTTTGTGGTCGTGTGCCGCCAGGTACGGCACCTTGGTGTCAGCGGTCACTCGTGCTTTTCCATAGCGGGCTTCGAAGGTGAAGACGTCGGCTCCGTTCTCAGGCCTCAGGTCGAAGCTCAAAAAGTTCACCACGGGTCCGTCTTCGGCGAACTTCATTGGTATGGATATCTCTTTACCACCGCTTGCCAGAATCAGCTTGAAGTTGTCATTTGCGTCAAAGTTTATTCCCATTGTGTAGGAGCCTTTCGGAACCTGCACGCCGGCGATCACCACTTCAAAATCGGTATCGAGCTTGCCGATGGCTTTCCAGAGCCGGTTGAATACGACTAGCGATCTCTCCGCCTTTCTACCATTAAAATTAGTCTCGTTGAAGTGAAGCGATTTGTAGCTCAGCGTGAGCTTGCCCGCCCCTTCGAGCGTAAGCGTGTGTGAGAAATCCTTTGCGACGGTTCGCGGATCGTGCGCCAAAGCGATTGCCGTAAGCAGAATAATCAGCGCGGACGAAAACAGAACTTTCTTCATGTTTAGTCTCCTTCTTTTAACTTTCCACTGTGCTTCGAGGCGTTGACGGAGCGAGGATTATATCTGCTGACCACAAGATGTGACAACGCGGACCAACGGCATCAACTCCGGCGGTGGGAATAAACGTTTACACTTCAGGTTGGGAAGGGGCGGTCTGAGAAGCAGGTCTAGCCACCGATCACGCATGCGTCAGGGGCCGCCTGACCTTTCCACTCCTTCACGAATCCGACTAGCTGCTTTTCAATCTCAGCGTTGCTTTGACGGTTGATTAGCATCCATTTCAACTGGACAAGGATTTCGCTTATGAGCGCAGGGTCCTGAGTGGCGAATACCAGGCGCGTGCCTACTTCCATTTTCATCGCAGGTACGTCGATCGTTTCGAAGCGGGACGGGAACTCGGCTTTGCGCGCTTCCCTGTCCCAGGGTGGCGACAGGATCTGCATGCGCCAGTGCTTTGAGTCCTCGCCGCGTACGATGCCCGATGCGTGATAGGAATCGGTGATTTTTCCTTTCACCCACATGCAATCAGCGCAGTAGGTGTGTTGCACGATGGTGACGACGTAGTCGGGTTCTGTTGCCCCTATCATCCTTGGTTGTCCATCCTTGTTATCCCGGGTAAATTGCGATTCGTCGGAGGGGCCGCCGCCGTATGCCGGTTTATAAGACAGCAGGTGAATACAGTCAACAGTTTCTTTCTGACGATTGCCGTACGTAGCCAAGCTGCTCAGGTCAAACAGTTGACGCGCGTTGATAGCCTAACCTACTATTGATTCTTGCCGACGGACACGGATATCGAGGCATAGCTTAACGCTTGGCTGTCTGCCTGATAGTTGGCCCACGAGAAGAGGAATAAACCATGGGAAGCCTGGGAATGCCAGAGATTATAACGATACTGGTGATCGCGCTGATCATCTTCGGTCCGCGTAAGCTACCCGAGCTCGGAAAGACCCTGGGCAAGAGCCTTGCACAGTTCCGGAAGGCAAGCGAGGACTTCAAGCGCCAATGGGAAGATGAAGTGGAGATCGAGCGCCATCGGATCGAGGCGCCGCGCCCGGAGGCTGTTGAACACGCGGGTTATTCCGAGCCTGCTTCAACTGACGTCCAAGAGATACAAACAAGTGAAGGCGAGGAGCCAAACACAAGCGCACCAGAAGAGCCCTCGCTTGTCCCAACTGCCGCCGAGATGCCGGTGACCGCTCACCACGAAGAGGCTGCCGCGAAGGAAACCAAGCACGATTGGATGTAGCATAGACTTGAGTCTGTGTTTGCGTTAGCTCGGGAGCGAAATCGCAGGGCACAGACTAAAGTCTATGCTACTGCTCACTATGGCCACCTACACCGAAGCGTACGATGAACCGTTGAGCGAAGAAGGAACGATGTCGTTCCTGGACCACCTCGACGAGCTCCGCAAACGGTTAATTCGCAGCGCGCTCTTCATTGCAATCGCGTTCGTCGTTTGCTGGGTTTTCTCCGACAAGATTTACAACTTTCTACAAGTGCCCGTTCGGGCGGCGATGCTCGAGGCAAAGCGTCAGTATGCCCCGGAGCTTGCCGGGACTGCGCTCGCGCTTTCAGACTTGCCGGACGGCACTGAGGTAATCTTCCCTTTGCCAACCGAAGCCAAGCTTGGCGATGTCCTGATCGGTGCGGGAAACACGGTGCCGGCCAGAGTAAAGCGTGAGCCCGATGGGACCACACAACTGGTTACCAGCAGTTATTGGTTGATAGATGACCGGACGGTTGTTGAGAAGGAGACGGTCATCCCGCGGGCGCTCTATCAATCGTCCAACGCGATGATGGGCCGCGACAATCAGCTTGTGGTGGCGACCGTGCAAGGCGCGTTCAACCTGTACATCAAAGTAGCGTTCTACGCGGCTGTCTTTTTCGCTGTGCCCTTTCTGCTGGTGCAGATTTGGGGATTCGTGGCGCCGGGTCTTTATCCACACGAGAAAGGTTACGCGGCGCCGATAATCATCATGGCTTCGTTGTTCTTCCTGTTGGGGTGCGCATTCGCTTATTACGTTGCTTTTCCACGCGCGGCGAATTTTCTGCTCGGTGTTGCCGCGGGTGGAAATCTCAGACCGCTGGTGACAGCGGACGAGTATTTTGACCTGATCATAGTGATCATGCTTGGGCTCGGGGTGGTGTTCGAGATCCCGACTATTACATTTTTCGGGTCGCGCCTGGGGCTGGTGTCGCCCGGTCTGCTTTTGAGGGTTTGGCGTTACGCAACAGTAGTCATCCTGATCCTCGCGGCGGTGCTGTCTCCGACCACGGACATTCCGAACCTGCTGGTGTTCGCCGCGCCGATGCTTATCCTGTATTTCGTGAGCGTCCTCATAGCCTGGGTCTTTCACCGGCGGCGCCAAACCGAGAAGGAATACCTGGCTTCGGAGCGCAAGAGAAAGGGAGATTAGCATTCATAGTTTGGCATAGTGTGACACAGTCTGGGCGCGGATGTGCCCGGATGTGCAAATGATAGGGAAGCGCTCAGCGTTGGTCGCGTGAACTTGACCTCACGGAGCACGCTACGTAGACTTGAGCTTCAGTTGAACTTAAGCGCTCACCCTTATGCGCCTTGGTGGGAACCTGTTTGTAAGCAAAAGGAGTACTGGTTATGAAGCGGGATGTCAGTCTCTTCGAAAGAATCGTCGGCGTCCTGATGATGCTGATATTGTGGGCCGGAATAATCCCCAGCGCGCTCGCTCAGGATAAGAAGCAGGCGGCTAAGGACCGCAATGAACAGAAGCGAAAGGACGAGCTGAAAAGCGTCTATAAAAGATGGCTCGACGAAGATGTCCAGTACATAATAACCGACGAGGAGCGAAAGGCGTTCAAGGCGCTCAAGACCGACGAGGAGCGCGATCAGTTCATCGAGCAGTTCTGGCTACGCCGCGATCCCGATCCCGACACTCCTGAGAACGAATACAAGGAACAGTACTTTGAGCGCATTCAGTACGCTAATGAAAAGTTTTCATCAGGCATCGCAGGCTGGCGCACTGACCGCGGCCGCATTTACATAATGTTCGGCAAGCCCGATGGGCTGGAGTCTCACCCGTCGGGAGGCTCGTACAACCGGCCTTCCTGGGAGGGTGGCGGTTCGACTTCAACGTTTCCGTTCGAGACGTGGTGGTATCGCTACATCGAAGGCATCGGCTCGGACATCGAGATTGAGTTCGTCGATCCTTCAGGCTCGGGCGAGTACCGAATCGCGCAAAGCCCCAACGAAAAAGACGCCCTGTTTCATGTGCCGGGGGCGGGACTCACGCTGGCCGAGAGTCTTGGAATGTCAAACAAGACCGACCGCATTACCGGGATGAGCTCGTCTGGCGGCAGCGGAATGTTTGGCGGCGGAAGAGCGAAGGACCAGCCCTTCGAGAAGCTGCAACTGCTGGCTGATCTGCAGCGCGCGCCCGCAATCAAGTTTCCTGATCTCCGGGTCACGGCTGATCTTCCCGAGATTGCTTCCGACATCCTGCCGTTCAGCGTTCGCACAGACTTCTTCCGGATAGGCAGCGAATCAGTCGCAATTTCGTTCACGATGCAGTTCGACCATGCCGACCTCGCCTTCAAGAATCAGGGTGGGATCTACTCAGGTCAGGTCAATATCTTCGCAAGGCTGACAGGGCTTTCCGGCCGGCGCGCCGGGAACTTTGAAGACGTCGTGCAAACTGCGAGGTACAGCGATGAGCAGTTGCCGGCAGCTCAAACTCAGCGTTCGGTCTACCAGAAGAATGTGGTGCTACCGCCGGGCCGCTACAAGCTAGACGTGGTCGCTCGCGACACGGTCAGCGGGAAGACGGGCATCCTGCACCACTCGTTCGAGGTGCCGCGATATCAAGAGAAGCAGTTCGCCACCAGTACGTTGATCCTGGCCGCGTCGATCGACAAGTTGGACAACCGATCGATCGCCTCGGGACAGTTCGTGCTCGGCGGCTACAAAGTCAAGCCTATGGTCAGCGGTATCTATAAGCCCGGTCAGAATCTGGCGTTGTTCCTTCAGGTCTATGACGCTGACATGGATCAGGCGACGCTGCAGCCGGCTATCAGAGTCGAGTACACTGTCTCGAAGGGCGGACAGGAGCTGTTTCGCGTCGTCGAAGACGGAAAGACCCAGATGGGCATCATTGATATGAAGGGCCAGCAATTGGTCATTGCGCGAGCGATCCCGCTTCAAGACAAGCTGGCGGAACCGGGCACCTACACCGTAACCGCCAGGATCACTGATCTGGTCTCCCAAAAGGTCCTGACACCGCAAGCTGTTTACACAGTCGTCAGTAAATAGTCGCTCGTTTTACAAGTGGTGACATCAAAGCCGGGCTCTCGCCGTGAAGTCCGGCTTTTTTGCGTAGTAGCATGGACTTTAAAGGTTCGGGGTTTCGGGTTCGGGTTTCGGGTACAGGGCTTCGCGTTATGAGTTCACGCCCTGACCTCGCAACCCGGAGCTACGAACCCGGAACCGGGTTGTGCACACCGACTAAAGTCCTATATATGCTACGCCGCTCTCTGAATCATCTTTTCGTTTCGAAGACCGATTGCTATCATCTTTTGTCGAATCGAAGAGAATCGGCTGAAAGCATTATGAATTTTTCAATCAATCCATTTACCGAAGACCTGGCGGTCGATCTGGGAACGGTGCACACGTTTATATATGGGCGTGGTCGTGGGATGGTGGTTAACGAGCCGTCGCTGGTCGCCATCGACAAAGTCTCCGGCGAGGTTATAGCCGTGGGAAACGAGGCGCTGGAGATGCTGGGACGCTCACCCGAAGACGTCGAGGTGGTTTATCCGATGCAGGATGGAGTGGTCGCCGATTCGGAGCTGACCCAGACGATGCTCAAGAAGTTCATCCGCAAAGCGCGCGGCGGCCGCGCACGGTTCTCGCGCCGGATAATTCAGAGCGTGCCGGCCGGCATAACTTCGGTTGAGCGCTTCGCCATTCGTGACGTTGTTAAGGGAATCGGAGCAACCCGCGTCTACCTGGTCGAAGAAGGGCTGGCGGCCGCGATCGGCGCGAAGCTGCCAGCGGCGGAAATGCAAGCGTCGATGGTTGTCGACATCGGCGGCGCCACCACCTCGATCGCAGTCGTCGCGAATGCCGGAATCGTCGAATCGGAGACGCTTCGAACAGGCGGGCTCGATATGGACCGCGCTATTACCGACTATATCAAGCATGAGCGTCGAGTGCTGATTGGCGAACGCACCGCCGAACGGTTGAAGATCGTTCTAGGCTCGGCAATCGATCCGATCGAAGATCACAAGAGCAACGTCAAAGGTCAAAATGTCACCGAAGGCGGGCCTGAAATGATCGAGGTTTCATCGTTCGAGGTGCACCACGCCATCGAACCGATCGTCAAGCAAATCGTCGAGAAGGTTCGAGAGGTTCTCGAACGCATACCGCCAGAGGTCGCAGGCGACATACACGACACGGGACTCGTGCTCACGGGCGGCATAGCATTGCTGGCGGGAATGGACGCTCGCCTGAGCCAGGCGACGAAGCTTCACGTAGCGGTTGCCGAAAGCCCGCGGCAGTCCGTGGGCCGAGGCCTGGTTGCGTTGTATGACCAGCCGCTGCTGCTTCGACGCGTCTCTCGAAATATCGACCTCGCGTGATTCTAGTTTGGATCGACTTGATCCTGGCTTCAAACTAACCGCACATAAGAATGCCTCTCTGATGTGCTAGTAGCCTGAAACATGCGCCTCACTAGTCAAGGAGGGGTATCCGCGCAAATCCGCCGAATCAGTGTCATCCGTGGTCTATGAGTTCGTAAGAATCGCATTGCCAGTGCCGCATAGACCACGGATGACACTGATTTGACGGATTCGCACTGATTTCGAACCATTTGATCGCTAGCGAAACGGCTGTAACAAGCCTGACGCTATCCCGACGTATTCAAGCTCCAGGTTCGACGGAGCTTGCATCAAGCTGAACATCCGCGCAAACATGTGACAGGCTTGGAATGATTGGTCGCCCATTGAGATGAATCGTCTTGGCAACCGAATGGAAGGAGACATAGACATGTCCAGAGAACGCAGACCGCTCACGGATGTGAGCGCGAAGACAGGCAGCGCCCATCCGATGAGCAAGGCGTCCGAGCTGGCAGCGCTTCTGGAGGCTCATCGCGGCGAACGTCACGCAATCGTGATGCAGGACTACCCCGATCCGGACGCAATCTCAGCCGCATGGGCGCATAAGCTGATTGCCGCAAGGTTCGGTATTGACTGTGACATTATCTACGAAGGTCGAATAAGCCATCAGGAAAACCTCGCACTGGTACAACTGACCGAGTTGGAGATGGTCAGGTACATCGAGGGTTACAACCTCGAACAGTACCACGGCACGGTGTTCGTCGATAATCAGGGTACAACTGCGGCGCTCACCGACCGCTTCACCGCCGCGAGAGTGAAGCCGGTCGTGATCGTCGACCATCACGAGAAGCAGGACCGGATTGAGGCGGAATTCACCGACATACGGCAGATCGGCGCCACCGCTACGATCTACACCGAATACATGCGCGAAGGTCTGCTCGAGCTGAAGAAGAGCGAACCCAGCCACGTGAAGCTGGCAACCGCGCTCATGCACGGCATTCGCAGCGAAACCTCGGGGCTGATCCGCGCGCGCGCGGAAGAGCTGGAGGCGGCGAGCTTCCTCAGCCGCTTCGCGGACTCGTCGCTGCTCGAAGACATCCTCTCGGTTAAGCGCTCGAAGCAAGTGATGGACGTGATTCGCCTGGCGCTCGAGAATCGCGAGATCCGCGACAGCTACTCGATATCAGGCGTGGGCTTCCTCAGGAGCGAAGATCGAGACTCGATCCCGCAAGCCGCCGACTTCCTGCTCACCGAAGAGAACGTACACACCGCCATCGTTTATGGAATCATCCTCAAGGGCGATCGCGAGATGGTAGTTGGCTCGATGAGAACAAACAAAGTGACTCTGAATCCGGACGAGTTTCTCAAAGAAGCTTTAGGTACGACCGAGGCGGGACGTTACTACGGCGGCGGCCGGCGGGGCGCGGGCGGGTTCGAAATCCCGATTGGATTTTTGGCTGCAATCAAAGACGACGAGCTCGTACGCATGAAGTGGCGGCTCCACAACGAGCTGATCAAGAGGAAGCTGCTTGAGAAGATCGGGGTTGCGACGCCGCCGATCAGAAATGAAGCGCCGCGCACTGAGACGGGCGCGCTGCCTACGGGCGGACTTCGCGCGGAAGAACCTTAGATTCGCAGGATCGCTGGTAGTGCCCCCATTCAATCAGGACACTACCGGATCGCAGATTCGTAAAAAGAATCGTTGCGAGTTTGAAGACAGTCGTGCGTCTCTAGTAACCCACGATATGCGGTTACCTATTGCGGCGATTACGATAGTGCCTTCGGTTCCTGTGCCGCTGGACGACGTAGCCGCCACCAGCTCCCACTCCCGCTCCTATCGCGGCACCCTTCTTTCCGCCAATTAACCCGCCTGCCACTGCACCGGCGACTCCGCCGATAACCGCGCCCTTCGTCTTGCTGTGGTGATGGCGGTACGGACGGCGGTGCGCGAAGCTATCCGAGACCGCGGTGAATACTAGAAAAACTGCAATCAACAGCATTGCAATCATGTTCTTCTTTCTAACAGTCTGTATCATTATCATCCTCCGAACGTATACTGATGCGACGACGGCGCCGTCCTTCCTTAAGAAAAAGCACCGCTGCCGGAGATAGATCAATCCGCGTTCCACAAGCGTCGAGTCGAGCGGCAAGAACCACAGAGTTTCAACGAGACAGTCAACCGTTGCAATGCTGACTCTTCGCTTGTAGCATAGAGCCATTCATCGGAGAAACGAATGTCGAAGCGCATGAATCGCCGTCAGTTCATTCAGGAAATCGGCTTAAGCGCTGCTGCGTTGGCGCTCGCACCTGGCATAGCTCGCGCCAAGCGGCGCGGCGGCATCAAGCTGATGGGAGCACCCAAGAGCGTCGTCGTGCTTGGCGGCGGACTGGCGGGGCTTGCGGCTGGTTTCGAGTTGAAGCGCGCGGGACACAGCGTCACCATTCTTGAAGCTCGCAAATTCCCGGGCGGCCGTGTGCAGACTATTCGAGACTTCGACGGCGGGCAGTACGCCGAAGCAGGCGCGCTAAGCTTTCCCGAGTCGCATGAGTTCACCTACGGCTACGCGACAGATTTCGGCCTGCCCTTGCGCCCTGCGACCTCGTTCGGGCTCGACTCGATAGCCAACATTCGCGGCAATCGTTTCCGCGTCAACTCGACAGGTCCGACCGTCATCCCGTTTCAGCTCACTTCAAGAGAGCGGGCAGCAGGTGTGTATGGGATCATTTCGCTCTACCTCGGCAGCTATATGAGCGAAGTCGGCAATCCGCGAAAACCCAACTGGCCGCCCGACGCTTTAAGATCGATTGACCCCGTTTCTCTGAAACATTTGCTTTCAGATTTGGGCGCCTCGGATGGAGCGATCGACATCATCGAGGCTTCGCAGCTTGGGTTATTGGGGTTTGGCCTCGATTCATTTTCTGCGATGGATGGCGTAGTCACGGAAGCGATCGCCTCCGCTCCGCCCTTCTATGAGATAGTCGACGGCAACGATCAACTGGCGTCGGTGCTCAAGCGCAGAGTCAAAAAGCAATTCAGAAAAGCCTCCGTGGTTACGCGCATAGAGCAAAATGAAAACGGCGTCACCGTGACTTACACCAACGGCGACGGCATTCAAACGATCGCGGCCGACCGCGTCATCTGCACGCTTCCCTTCCCTATCCTGAAGGACATTGAAGTGTCGCCGCCCTTCTCCGACGATAAACGACGCGCTATCGAGGAGCTGAAGCTCACGCCGGTCACCCGCACTTTCTTGCAGTTCCGCAACCGGGTGTGGGAGCAAGCGGGCCTCAGCGGTTATGGCCTGAGCGATCTCCCGATTCAGAACACTTTCTCGCCGACGCTCACTCAAGAAGGGAGGCGCGGGATACTGACTTCGTACACGGGCGGACAGCGCGCGCTAGATCTGGGCGCGATGAGCGAGAGCGATCGCCAGAGCTTCGTGCTTCGTCAGATGGGCAATATGTTTAACGGGCTCGACAGTCAGTACGAAGGCGGCACGAGTCATATCTGGCACGAGGACAAGTGGGCGCGCGGCGCGTTCGCTTATTTTGAGCCGGGACAGATGACGACGTTGCTTCCGATAGCTCAACGTCCCGAGGGCCGGATACACTTCGCCGGCGAGCACACATCGGCATGGCACGGCTGGATGAACGGAGCGTTAGAGTCGGGAAATCGCGCGGCGGAGGAAGTCAACGATGCTGAGAGCGCTGCGTTTCTTGCGGTTCGAGTTATTGGTAGTTAGCAGCCGCTCAGCTTCAGCCCACGCGATTACTCACCTTTGCGGGCTTGCCCTGGGCCTCCATTAACCGAGCAAACTTTACCCAGGACAGAAGAGTTGCTGTCATACTAACTCCCTGGTTATCTGATTGGCTCAGCCCTTGCCATCAGATTCTAACGGTACTCACTCATAGAGGCTACTATTTTCCTGACGCAAGCAGCGTGTACGCTGTGGTCCCAAACTCCGATCTATTGATTCAAACAACGCTCCGCACAAACCATCGGCGCGCTGGAAGTCCCATCCGGATTCGTTATCACTATCGCACCTGGCAACCCGTCGCAGAATTTGCCCTTCACAACCATCTGCGTGAAACCGCCATCCACCGGATCAAAGCCTTTGAACTTCAGCTTCTTCGGTTTTACACCGCCCACAGTCACTCTTGATCCGTCACGAAACCCTTTTCCGAAGATCGATAGACTGAATGTACCCGCGGCGTCGCGATCGACTCGGCACCCGCCGATAACCGTCGAAGACGAGTCTGGGCTTTCACCTGGGTCACCCGCGCCGTTCGACTTGCACTTGAACGTAACCGCGATGCCTTGCTCATTACCCAACGGACAACCTGGGTGCGCGCCCGCAGGCAGCGACGTCAAGTTGCGGCTCGTTCCGTTTGGTCCGCTCGCGAAAATCAAAAACGTCTTCCCCGCACTCGAGGGTCCAAGCTGAAAGAACGCATCAACCAGGTTGGAAGTTAGTATGTGAATCGAGCTCGCTTGAATCACATTGTCAGGATTGGCGGCTTCGACGGCGAAAACCGAAGTGACGTTGGGCTTTCCGTCCGCAAGCAGGAAACACGAGCCCGGTATCAGCAGGTTCTGTCCAATCGCGCAGTCTCCTTCAGAGGGCGTGGCTGAGATCACCACCGGCGCTCTGAGTCCGAGATCGATCGAGCAGGTGAGCGTCTGAGTGAAAGGTCCGAAAACATTGTCGTCGCCCGCCCCCACTGTCCGGGTCAACGTGATGGTCGTCTTACCACCACAACAAGCGAGAGGAAACGCCGTGCCCGGTGTCGTCGCTAAAGCCGGAATCGTAGCCTGAACCAGGAGTCGATTGATCGAAGTGATGTTCTTCAGTGCGATAGACAAATCCGGCACGCCATCGCCATTGCTGTCGCAGCCCAGGGTGATAGAAGTTGGCATGAACCCGCATCCGACAAAATCCAGCGTCACATCGCACAGCGCGTTGATGATGCCGACGGTCGATTGCTCCTCTACCGCGGGTTGATTCGGCGCCACGACCACAGGCCCGTCCGAGAGGATTATCGGACAACCGGTCTGCACGCTGGCCGGCGCCGAGATTGAAACTAAACTCCGGCCCGGATCAGAGGAAACTCTCGCGGAGGGCGTGCCTGCGCGCGCGACCGGCGTGATCGCGGCGGAGGCCATGGCTACCGAGAAGCTCAACATCAATACCGCTTTTCTCATTCTGATAATCTCTCGTTCCGAAACCAGCGTTCAGACTTCAAGTTCTCAAATTCGATTGCCCTTGAGGATTCCGGGGCGAGTGCGTTGACGACGCGAACAGATTATATCCGAATGCGCGCGGCGCGCCAGAGTTCCGCGGTCATTATGTTGCCGTGTACTTGTTCGCCTCTCAGACGGTATGCTATAAGCTCTGACTTGCACGCTATTGACACATAGACAATGAGACTCTTAGCCCAAGCATCCTGGGAGCGCAGGCATCCCGGCCTGCCTCTTATAGAGCAACGCCAAGCAGGAAGGGATGCCGGCGC
>JBBPIG010000060.1 GCA_038040445.1 Acidobacteriota bacterium
CGGTCGTCGTCACCATATCTGCCACTTGCAAACCCGGCGGCGCACTCACCGTGTCGATTTCTTTTAGATTAACGTTGTCAATCGACCGCGAGTACGTGTACGAAGTTTCGGCGGCTCCATCGATCTTCCCCTGCCACCATTCGCTGCGCGTCGTGTACTGGGGCGAGTCGTTCAGCAAGCCCACCTGATTCCGGCCATAAGGATCATTTGGATCGATAGTCGTGTAGTTGTACTTGGTGCAGGCTATCTGGGTCCCGTCGGTGATGGCTCCAGCCGCTCCGGTCATGTTGTTGCGCACGGAGATGCGACGAGCCATGCCGTACGTGCTGTAGTCCAGAAACAGATAGCCGCGACCGGTCGCCGGATAATATATGCGCCTCATTACCGTGATCTGAGATCCTGAAGCCGGGTTGCTGCTCTGGTCCACCGGCACGCTGAAGTTGTATTGAAGTGTGATTGTTTGATACTCGATGCGCACTAGCGTGCGGGTGCCGCCGCCCTGATCGGGGGCAGTTACCGCCGCCAGCGCAAACTGAGGCTTTGCGCCTGTGGTATCTGCTGCGTAGCCGCTGTCCCCGTAGTAGCGGAACTGAATGACGCGTCCCAGCGTGTCGGTGATTTGGTCAATGGCCCATCGAACTGGGAAATAATTCGGGTCGTTGGAATTCTTTACATAATTGCGGTAGCCGATGACTATGAGATCGCCGTTTCGATTTCTTATGCTCGCTGGCAGCCAGCGGTTATTCACGAGGTCATATTTCACCAGAGTGCCGTCGGGATAGCGCAGCTTGCCGTTCAAGGGATTCAATGTGATAAACGACCCGTCAGTCGAGCTTGCTATCCCGCTTTGCAATTGAAGGTGCGTGCGAGTGCCGTCGGGCTGGATCAAAAGCCAATTCCCAACGCCGTCATAGTTATCCACCAGCCGTCCATAGCCGATAGTCCATCCGGGCGCGGGCCATCCTTTTCCATAATTGAACATCATGCCGCTCGGCTCTTTGCTCCACACGCGGCTGTTACAGGTCAAAGCAAGATTCACATCGAGGCCACGGCCCGGCAGCCCAAGCACCGGAGCAGAGAACACGTAGTCGTAGCTGCCGAGTAAGTTCTTAGTCTTAGTCACGCTACCCTGCGAAAACTCGACCGCACCGAAGCGCGGGCTGCCGACCGCATTGTAGGGTGCGGCAGCCGCTGTGGCTGTAGAATCAGGATTATCTCCATCAAGTATGGGCTCGATTAGAAAAGGGCTGCGACCTAAAGCCTTGCCGGTCAGGTTACCTGCCCCCGTTGTGAACTTGACCGTATGCTTCGTCGTCGAACGAGTTTGACGGAGCGCGGCAGGTTGAGCCAGCGATTTGAATGATTGCCGGGCCCTCATTCGACCCTCATCGCTGACCGAGTCCGTGTGGACACGGCCGGCGAGCGTGCCAGCAGAAGCAGTCGCTGCTGAGATAAGATTTGCTGCGATCGTCGGTTGAGGCTCGGCCATCTGTGCCGCTTCCGGGTCGTCGCAATCGTGGCCGTGTTCCGCGTCCCAATCCAAATCGCCCTGCCTGCGATCGCTAAGTCTGGGTCGCAACCCCGCGCGCACCTCGACGTTCACATGCGCTTTCGTCGTGCCGGCGTTAACGGCAACCTGGGTGTGTCCGGGGGCACTTGCTGAAACCTCGCCCCAAGAAGAAACGCTTGCCAAGTTGGGGTCCTTCGTCTCCCAGATCAAAGCTGCTCCGTGTACCACCTCTTTGTTCCGGTCGAGCGGCAACGGAACAAGCGTGAAGGCCTCGCCCACGTATAGCAGAAGTTTTCGCGGGCAAAGCCGCAGGTGCTTGACCTCCGTCGCACGGTCCGATGGCCCTTTGAAGTCCTGTGATCCCACGGTCTGGAGTTTTTTCCTCGAAGGAGTTAAGAATTCAATGACGAATTCTATCGCGGTGCGCGCCACCGGTTCTGCCAGGACTTGCGGTATAGGAACAGCCATCGCGGCGACTAAGACGGCTGCCAGAAAGCGAAAGATTGCGGCATATTCTCTTTGAAGGGGCCGTCCAACTCTAGGTCTAGAGAATGTCATGATCTATCTCCTCTCGCCTGCGGCGACCGGACTGGCCCGAACACGCCGAAGCCATGACTTGCTCGCTGCTGGCTGCCAATAGAAGTTCACCAACATCGAGCTTTACTCACAACGAAGAACTGCGGCTCATTCGTGGAATTGCCCGAGCCCTTTGATTCACCACTAAGTCAGACGTAAATCTCGACCCGCATAATGCAACTCTCAAAGAATAGTTCTCGGTTGGTGACCGCCAGTGACGAATTCGCAGTACATCTTCTCGCGCACGTGAGCCGCCCGTCAGGTAGTAAGAATGCAGACTGGAAGGGACGACTTTCTCAATCCGGGCTGATTGCGACAGAATCAACCACAATTGCTTTGAGTATTTTTCGCAAGCGTCAGCTTAAATCTTTAGGCGTGGAAAGTCCAGAAACTATTTACAGCATTAACTGAGAATATTCACTAAGCCGATTCTGTGAAATTGATACCGCTCAGTTGCAAGAGTGTGCGCATGTGCCTGTTCGCGCTGAGGGCACAAGTGCCGTCGAGCAGTGCGACTTCAAGAACCGATCTTCAATCTCGCTACCCGCTTAGTTTGGACCGTCTTGGCATGGAAGGACCGCCACGGAAGTCAAAGCGATCGAGTTGTTGACCTTAGCGCGTGGCCCCGAGCTTCACCCGTCCGTCTGAACTGACACCAGTTACTCGCTCCACGCCTTCGAACGCTACGGCCAAGAGTTCAATCTCCCGGCTTTCGCCGGCGCCAAGTGTCAGCACTTCGCCCCGCGCCGCGGCGCGCGACAGCACCGGCAACGTCGCGCAGGGCTCAAGCGCGATGTTGTAGGTCGCACTCCACCAGGGATAATCGCGCCCGCCCCGGTAGACTTGCCAGTACCATAACTGCTTAAACACATCCGCCGGATATCGCAACGCGAACCCGACCCCGACACGCATGTTTGTCACCGCGTACCAGCCGTCGGTGATTCCTTCAAGAAACACCATGTCGCTCGCGGCCACATCGGGTCCGGGAATCAGCGAAAGATCGACCGGCCTGCCGTCGATGCCTAATGCTGCAGGCCAGTCGGTTAACTGGTCAGGCGCCAATCTCGACGTGGCAGGTGTGAAATCAGCAATGGTCCGAATGCGACAGTTCGGCAAGTCCACTCGGCAGCTCTCGTCGATGAACGGCCAGCCGAACGCCGGATGATGGCCCCAGGTGAAGTTCACTTCCTGCCCACCCTCGTTCGTCAGGAGTTCGCGTATGCGCAGCACCGCCTCGCCGCGACGCAGGCTCACAGTCTTCACCAGATGAAACGGCGTACGGACTGTGCGGACGTCGAATCGAACTTCGATCTCGTCGGGTTCATCCTTAATTATCGCGTAGCGCCATGGCAGCAGCAGGACTTCGCCGTGTTGTCCGACCTCCGCGCCCTGATGCAACGAAAGGTTGCCGCAGTTCGGAAACAGCTCTTGCCAGCCGCCTTCGTAGTAGTCCATATGCGCGCCGCCGGCTCGCGAACTGGTGGGCACGAAGTGAGAGCGCTCGCGCAGGCCAACCCAGGTTCGCCACATGAAATCGACATCGCGCGGCTTGTAGAGAAACTCGTAGATGTCCGTGCCCTTATCAGCGATGATCGTCACGCGCAGCTTCTCATTCTCCAGTGCAACGCACCGATGGCCTTCGAGGACCATCTCGGTGATGCGGCAGCCGTAGTTGCGATTGTGCCGATAGGTTTGATAGCTCATCTCGCCTCTCCACCAGGATCAGAAGATATCATGTGAAGCACACTCTCGGTAGCACGGGCCGCTCCGCGCGTTTAGAATGGTTCCATGAATGCCGGAACAAAGGCCGTGGTATTGTTGAGCGGCGGGCTCGATTCCACCACTGCGTTAGCCGTGGCTCGGTCCCAAGAATTCGAACTCTATGCCCTGTCGTTTCGCTACGGCCAGCGCCACTTAATGGAGCTTGAGAGCGCGAGCAAAGTCGCAAACGCTATGGGCGTTGAGAAACACCTGATCGTCGATTTCGATCTGCGAGCGATCGGCGGTTCCGCGCTGACTGATCAGATCGAGGTCCCTAAAGAACGCGGGGCTGAAGAGATCGCCTCGGGCATTCCTGTGACGTATGTACCAGCTCGCAACACGATCTTTCTGTCGTTCGCGCTCGCGTGGGCTGAAGTGCTCGGCGCTCAAGACATTTTTATCGGGGTGAACGCGCTCGACTACAGCGGATACCCTGATTGCCGCCCAGAGTATATTGAGGCGTTTGAAAAGATGGCGAGTCTTGCAACAAAGGCCGGAGTCGAAGGCCGTCTGCGGCTCAAGATTCACACTCCTCTAATCGCGATGACCAAAGGTGAGATCATCCAGGCTGGCTTGAAGCTCGGCGTCGATTATTCGCTGACGCACAGTTGCTACGATCCGTGCCCGCAAGGCATCTCGTGTGGCAAGTGTGATAGCTGTTTGCTTAGATTGAAAGGATTCGCCGACGCAGGAGCGCGCGACCCTTTAACTTACGCGGACCAGTGACGGTCCCGCCGGCTTACCTTCCTTCCTGCGCGGGTTTCTCACCCCAGATCCACTGCGAAAACCACTCGTAGTTGAGCTCCATCACTGCGCGCTGTTGTTTGGGCTTGTCGATGCCATGACCGAAGCCTTTGTATACGACCATCTTCACAGGCACGCCTCGATCTTCAAGCGCCTGCCGAAGCTCATACGCATTAGGTATGGGCACTCGCTTATCGAGTTCGCCGTGCTGAATCAACGTCGGGGTCTTCGCGTTCTTCACGTAAGAAATCGGTGAAGTCTTCTGATAGATTTCCGGGTCATCCCAGGGTGTCGCTTTCAAATACTGCCGGGTGAAAGGGTGAATGTCGGTGTTGACATAGTAAGTCATCCAATCCGAAATGCCCGCGCCGACCGATACTGCTTTGAAGCGGTCGCTGCTGCAGGTGATGAACGCAGAGATGTAGCCACCCTGGCTCCAACCCATCGCCCCCACGCGGTCTCGATCTACTATTCCCTGCCCAACTAAATGATCGACGCCCGAGATCACATCCCAGTAGTCACCGACGCCGAGGTTGCGCACGTTGAGCGATCGAAACTTCTCGCCGTATCCCGCCGAACCACGATAGTTGGGCCGCAAGATCAAAGCACCCTTCGCCGCAAACATCTCAATGGGGTAGTAGCGATCGCCTCGGATAACCGGCGTATCAACTCCGGTGGGTCCGCCGTGGATGACGACAAGCAACGGATACTTCTTTGACGGATCGAAGCTCGCCGGTTTGATCAGCACTCCTTCGATCGCAGTTCCGTCAGTCGACTTCCACTGAATCACCTCGCGCGTTGCAAGGCGAAAGTCCTTCAACTGATCGCTCATCGCCGTGAGCCGCTTCGGCTGGAACGGCTTCACGGCGGACAAGTAGACTTCGGGAAAATCGTTCGCGCCTGCGCCGACGAAGGCGACTTGCTTGAAGTCGGCGGTGAATGAGAATTGAGACGAACCCGACCCCGAAGGTTGGCTGACTTGCTCGATGGCTTTGGTCGCCGGATTCAAACGAAATAGTTGCGAAGCCGTCTTCTGCGCACTGCCGAAGTATATCCCATCCGGCGACCACTCTATTAAGCCGGGCGATTCGTCGAAGCTTTCGGTGAGCACCCGCGGCGCGCCGCCCTCAGCAGGTATCACTGCAATGTATGAGTTGGTGTAGAAAAAGAATTCGCGGCCGTTGGCAGTCTGATAAGCGATTTGCCGTCCATCCGGGGACCACAGCGGATTCCCATCAGGACCTTTAGTCTCGACGATCCGCTTTATCGTTTTATCGCCGACGTTCAATACAAAAATATCGCTCGTGCCTGACGAGCCGAGATCGGGGTCCTTTGCAGCGCCGAAAGCAACTCGGTTTGAGTCGGGTGACCACGAGAAGCCATTCACCGAAAGGCTTGAACCCTCGGTTAGCCTCACAGGTTCAGGCTTCTTGTCTTTGAGCTCGGCTGGTGCGTCGATCATCCACAAGTGGGTGAAGATGTAGTCAGTCTGGACGATTTCAAAGTCGCCGTACCTCTCCTTGCGATCTTTGCGCGCCTTGCTCTCCGGGTCACTGGCGGTGAAGGCAATGTAGCGGCCATCGGGTGACCAGTTCAGAGCGTTCACCCCGGTTTCAATGCTGGTCAATTGGACAGCTTCGCCGCCGTTTGGCACGATCAGGTAGATCTGTCGCTTCCCGTCGCGGTCTGATATGAAGGCGATCCGTTTTGAATCGGGCGACCATTGAGGATTTGTGCTCGACTTCTTCGCGTTTGTGAGCCGATAGCATTCACTTGTTGCGATGACAGCAATCCATATCTCGGTCTCGAATGCGTTTTCTTCCCAGTTAGTTTTCTGAACCTGATACGCGACATAACGGCCGTCTGGTGAAATGCGCGGACTACCGGCAGTTTTGAGGTTGAGCGATTGCTCGACGGTCGGCGTTTGAGCCGCGCCTGCAACCGCAAAAGGCGAGAGCACTAAGATGACCCACACGACAAAGGCCGTCTTCTTCATAGCGGTCCCCCACGAAACGAATTTGCGCAGGTTGGCTGCGTGAACGGCACTATACCACAAAGGACTTTTTGCGATTAACAGGATCCGGCGAAAGAGCACCTTCAAATCGCGTCGTCACTCGAGCATCTCGAGCGCTTCTTGGAGCTCGCTGCGGGCCCGCGGGTCGTTGGCTGCCGTGGCCTCAACAAGTCCCCTCTCGTAAACGTCACGCGCCTCATCGAGCAGTCCAGTTTTCACCAGCAGTCTGCCGAGCTGGTAGTAGGCCGCAACGTAGCCGGGATCGCGCGCAATCACTTCTTGAAGCTGTGGCACGGCTTCCTGATCAATGCCCTCCTTCTCGAGTTCGAGCGCCAGGGCATAGCGCGAGAAAGATTCGTCAGGGTCTTGCGCGACGAACTCTTCCAGCATTTCTCTTCGACTCTTCATCGCTATCAGTGGGTAGAAAGACGAAAAGCACTAAGGTGAAAGCGGTGGCATTCAAGGTCGTGCTTTTGGGGTCTCCACGACGCTCATTCAACCGCCAAAGGTGGTCGCCGCCGCGACACCAAACGCTAACGCAAGAAGGCAAGCGTAAGGAGTATGTACCGACCAGTTGAGAAACCACGCTCAGCCCGATGCCATCGAGAACTTGGAACCCTAGCGAGCACCGTATCGTACGGTGCTCGTCGCGGGCGGGATGCTTTTCTAGGACTCCGAATCTTCCTGTGCCGGCGTCTCTACTGATTCGACGGCGTCTGGTCCGGCAGCGGCAGCAGCGGCAGCGGCCATCGCCCGTTCACCACGGGTATCGCGCTCTCGGATGCGAGCAGCCTTGCCGCGCAGTTTGCGCAGGTAGTAGAGCTTCGCTCGTCGCACACGGCCGCGGCGAATCAGCTCGATTCGGTCGATAACGCTCGCGTGCAGCGGGAAGATGCGCTCGACTCCAACGCCGAAGCTTGTCTTCCGCACTGTTATGGTTTCGCGCACCCCCGAGTGCTTTCGCGCGATCACGACTCCCTCAAACGCCTGAATGCGTTCCTTGTCGCCTTCCTTGATTCGCACGTGAACGCGCACCGTGTCCCCGGCCTGAAACTTCGGAATACCACTCTGTAGTTGACTGTCCTCGACAGCTTGGACTGTTGGATTCATAGCTATACCTCATATACGCGGGTTGTTCCCGCCTTTAAGTCATTCGCCAATCTCTTTCAAAATCTCTTCGATCTCTCGTCGCTCGTCTTCCGAGAGCGCGCGCCCCTGGATCAAATCAGGTCTGCTGCGGAGAGTCTTCTCAATGGCCTTGCGGCGGCGCCAGCGTTCGATCTCAGCGTGGTTTCCACTGAGCAGCATCTCGGGCGCCTTCATTCCGCGATACTCCGCAGGCCTCGTGAAGTGCGGATAATCAAGTAAGCCGCCGGCAAACGATTCGCGCTCGACCGACTGCTCGCACCCAAGAGCACCCGGGATCAATCGCGTCACCGCATCAACCACGACCATTGCCGGTATCTCACCCCCCGACAGCACGTAGTCCCCAATTGATACTTCATCCGTTATCAAATGCTCGGCGACGCGTTCGTCCACACCTTCGTAGCGGCCACAGATCAGAACGATGCGCGGTTTTCGCGAGTATTCTTCAGCCACTGGCTGATTGAACAAGCGACCCTGCGGTGAAAGCAATGCTACGCTTACGTCGGGAGCGCCGCTTGTTAACGCTTCGACAGCCCGAAACAGCGGCTCGGGCTTCATCACCATGCCCGCGCCTCCGCCGAAGGGCCGATCGTCAACCTGACGGTGCCGGTCGGATGTGTAGTCGCGCAGGTCGTGAACATGAATGTCGATCAAGCCTGCTTCGGCCGCGCGGCGAACTATTCCAAAGTCAAAGACCGTGCTGAAGATCTCCGGGAAGATCGTTATTATGTCGAACCGCATTTCAATTTTGGATTTCAGATTTCAGATTGTTGGATTCTCGATCAAGCTCTTCCTCAATCCCAAAATCCTAAATCTAGAATCCAAAATCTCTTCCTGATTCACAAATCCAGCAAACCATCGGGCGGATCGATCGTGATGCGTTTCGCTTCCACGTCGACGTCGGTGCATATTTCGTCGGCGAATGGGATCAGTCGCTCCCGGCCGTCATCGCTCTCCAAAACCAGGACGTCGGTACCTCCCGTTCGCATCAACTTTGTCACGTGTCCAAGCCTTCGACCGTCGGGGGTCACCGCTTCCAACCCAATCATCTGATGCTCAAAGAACACCCCCTCCGCAAGGGGTTTCAGATCTGCTTCGGCGATCACCAGCCGGCCTCCCGCAAGATTCTGGGCGGCGGTCATGGAGTCGCAGCCCTCAAACTTCAAGATGACGCGCTCTTTGTGAAACCAGCATTCTTCAACCCTCAGTCTTAACCGGGTTCCGCCGGGCATCCAAACAGTCACCTGTTCCAGCGACGAAAATCTCTCTGGAAAGTCAGTCTCAACGGCGCACGCTACCTCTCCTCGGATGCCGCGAGCCTTGACGATTCGCGCTATCACGACGTCTTCTGAAGGCGACCGGTTGTCAGGCGCGCTACTCATCACTACTCGAGAATCTCGAGGACAAACCGCTTCCTCAATTTCATACCCGCCGCTCGCAGCAATGTTCGCATCGCCCGCGCGGTGCGCCCTTGCTTTCCGATAACTTTGCCCAGGTCCTGAGGGGCGACTCGGAGTTCAAGCACCGTAGCCGTCTCTCCGTCTATCTCCCTGACCGCCACGTCGTCGGGATAGTCAACGAGAATCTTCGCAATAGACTCGACGACTTCCTTCAATGAACTGTCGTTCATACGTCGTCTCCTTCAGAGTTCGGCGAGGCAGGAAGGACCGCGGCGCGGCCATTGTCGGGCGCTCGTCACACACCGGTGCCGGCGTCTGAGAGCTCGGTCTTGCGCTTGATTAGGCTTCGCACCGTCTCAGACGGTTGCGCCCCGCGTTCTATCCAATAGTTCACCCGCTCGCGGTCGATCTTGACATCGGCTGGCTTGCGGCATGGATCGTAGTAGCCAACGGATTCAACAAACCGCCCGTCCCGCTTCGATCGTTTTTCAGTGACCACAATTCGATAAAAGGGCTTCTTCTTCGCCCCCATCCTGGTTAACCTGATTGAAAGCAATTTGCACCTCCATGTTTGATTGCGGATTGCGGAATTCGGATTGCGGATTGAGAGACCGAAGCATAGTTCTTAAATCCGCAATTCCGCAATCCATAGCCTCAGTGTTTCTTTTTCTTCTTTCTCCTCTTGGTTGCCTTGCGGCGGCCACCCGAGCCGAAACCGGGAACTCCGCTTCCCATCAGCCCGCCCATCATTCCGCCGAGCCCACCCGAGGTCATCATTCGCATCATCTTCCGCATCTCGGTGTACTCGTTGATCATCTGATTTACTTCCTGGACTGCCGTGCCGCTGCCGCGCGCGATGCGCTTCCGCCGCGATCCGTTGAGCAGCGTATGATCCCGCCGCTCTTCGGGAGTCATCGAACTTATGATGGCATCTGTGATCTTCAGCTTGTGCTCCATCTCGGCAGTTTGCTCCGGGGTCACCCTCATCCCGCCGAGCAGATTTGAGGGTAACATATCCAACAGCTTGTCGAGCGAACCGAGCCGTTTCATCTGACGGAGCTGATCACGAAAATCCTCGAGCGAGAACTTGTCCCGCGCCAGCTTCTGCTGAAGCTCCAGCGCTTTCTCTTGATCGACCTCCGACTGCACCTTTTCGATAAGCGAGAGCACGTCGCCCATTCCCAGAATGCGCTGGGCGATCCGGTCCGGATAAAAGGATTCAATCGCATCGTAGCGCTCGCCCACGCCGATGAACTTGATCGGCTGGCCGGTTACTTCTTTGATAGAAAGCGCCGCGCCGCCTCGAGTGTCACCTTCCATCTTGGTAAGGATTACGCCGGTGAGTCCGACGCGCTCGTGAAACTCCTGAGCAGAGCGCACCGCGTCCTGTCCGGTCATCGCATCGGCAATGAACAGAATCTCCGACGGGGTAGTCTCACGCTTGATCTGCTGAAGCTCGGCCATCAGCTCTTCATCGATGTGCAGCCGGCCCGCCGTGTCGATGAGCAGCGTGTCGTAACCCACCAGCTCGCACTCGCGCACCGCCTTCCGGCAAAGCTCCAATGGGTCGTTTATCTCAGGCGCTTCGAACACCGGCTGCCCTATAGCTTGCCCGATTATCGAAAGTTGTTCCCGCGCCGCCGGACGGTAAACGTCTACCGATACTAAGAGTGGGCGCCGCTTTTGGCTTTGAGAAAGCAAGCGTGCGAGCTTGCCGGTTGTGGTCGTCTTCCCCGAACCCTGAAGACCAACTATCATTACTACGTTTGGAATACGCTTGGTAAAGAGCAACTGCGTCGAGGTCCCGCCGAGCATCTCAACCGTCTCGTCATATACAACCTTCACTACTTGCTGAGCAGGAGAAAGCGAGCCCATCACTTCCTGACCAAGGGCCTTCGCTTTCACTCGGTCGACAAATGACTTTACAACCTTGAAGTTGACATCGGCTTCGAGCAGCGCAATGCGAATCTCGCGCATCGCCGCTTCGATGTGTGCCTCGGTCAATCGACCTTGACCGCGCAGGTCCTTGAGGACCTTTTTCAGCTTGTCGGAAAGTGCTTCGAACATGACGAAATCGCTCTCAAACGCAAACCTATAAACTATATACCGGCTAGTGATATGTCAAGGAGTGACGCCTTCCGTCAGGAAGCTCGACGACTCATCTTAGCAACCCGGTCTCTTATGGACCGCACAAAAAAAGAGGAGGGTCACTCGATCGTGACCCTCCTCTGGTTCGTAAGCCGGAGTGAGAGGTCTCCCTCTCACTCTTGCCTGATTGTTGTTAGTTAGCTGGACACCGCTCGTTGCATAGGAACGGCTGCGAAGCCACCCCGTTCGGCCCTGGATTTGTGATTATCACATTTCCGGGCAGCCCGTTGCAGACCTTCTTGACCAGCCTCAGCTTCGACGGGTTGTTCGTCCCAGGAACAAGCTCGACCACCTTGATCTTCTTAGGCGTCACTCCTCCCACCGTCGCTATGGCTCCCTCCTTGATGTTTGTTCCTGTCACATCGAGGAAGAACTGACCAGTCGGCTGCCTGTCCAGCTTGCAACTGGTCACCGTCGCTATCTCTGGCGTATTGCACCCGGGAGTTCCAGGAGTGCAAGGAAGCCCCGTTCCAGGGTTGTTGCACTTGAACGTCACTTGGAAGCCCTGTTCGTTGCCTGTCGTCGGACACGGAGCTCCAGGCTGTCCCAGTACCGCGCCTGTCAGGTTGCGGCTCGTTCCGCCCGGCCCAACTGCGAAGAACAGGAATGTCTTGCCCGCGTTCGCTGACGTAAACCTCACTTCAACATCGAACAGATTGCAGGTCAGCGCCTTGATCTGGCCGCTGGCCGACGGGTTCAGACCTATCGTGATCGTGTTGGCAGGATTTGATACATCCTGGAAGATCGCGCTCGTCACGCTGAACGTACCATCTGCCGCGCAGAAGCACGCTCCGCTGACCAGTAGATCCTGAAGTATCGAGCAGTCCCCGCCCGACGGCGTTACGCTGAACACCACCGGCGCCCTCGTACCAAGAGCGATCGTGCACGAAGTCGTTCGCGTGAACGGTCCGAACACATTGTTGTCTCCGGCGGTGAACGTCGTCGTTACATTAATCGTCGCCGTTCCTCCGCAGCATGCATCCGGGAATGCGGTGCCCGGCCGGCTGGCAAGCGTATTCAACGTGGCTCTCACCAGGTTGCAGTTTACCGGCGTTACGCTTCCCAGCACGATCGTCGCGTCGA
>JBBPIG010000061.1 GCA_038040445.1 Acidobacteriota bacterium
TCATAGTTCATGCTTTAGCTTGCGTGATTCGATCGGTAAACGCCCTGGACGCAAGCTATAGCTTCAACTCTGAACTCTGAACGACAAACTTCCGCCTGAAGGCCGAACTACGAACTCTTCACCGGCCCGCGTTCTTGAGCATCTCGTCGCGCTTGGCCTTGAATTCCGTGCCCGGTTTCCACTCCGGATACTTGGCGGTGTTCGCAACGCGGTAACCGACGGTCATCAACAAGCGCAAATCCTCGGCCGCTCCTGACAGATCCCAGTCCGGCTTAATCTCGTCGGAAGGCTTGTGATAGTCGTGCTCCGTGTATTCATCGCGCTTCTTCTGCCCCCAACCCGCCGGCTTGCCGATGAAATCTATCCCGTCATTTGGGTCCAGCGCCGGTACTCCCACCTTCGCGAAGTTGAAGTGATCCGAACGATAGTAGAAACCTTTTTCGGGTTCGGGATCGGGTCTCAACACGCGCTTCTTCTCGGCCGCCGCCTGACGCAACACGTCGTCAAGCGTCGAGTTGCCAAGTCCGACTACCGTGAAGTCGCGTGTCGGGCCCCATTGATTCAACCCATCCATGTTTATGGTGGCGGCAGTCTTCACCAACGGGTAGATCGGGTTCTCTGCGTAGTACTTCGAGCCAATCAATCCTTTTTCTTCCGCGGTGACCGACAAGAAAAGGATCGAGCGGCGCGGCGGGTTTGGGAGCGATTTGAAGGCGCGAGCTATTTCGATCAAGCCCGCGCAGCCAGTCGCGTTGTCGAGAGCACCGTTGTAGATCTTATCGCCTTTCTCGTTGGGCAAGCCTACGCCGAGATGGTCCCAGTGCGCGGTGTAGATAACGTACTCGTCTTTCAGCTTGGAGTCGGACCCTTCGAGCTTGCCTACGACGTTGTTCGAATTGATGAAGCGGGTCTTCTGCGACAGCTCGAGTTTCGCATGCGCCTTCAGATCGACTGGTTTGAAGTCTTTTCGCGTAGCGGCTTTCTTCATCGCCTCGAAACTCATCCCGGCGGCGCTGAAAATCTCTTTGGTCTTGGTGTCGGTGATCCAACCCTCGACATTGACTCGCGACATATTGTTGTCTTTGGCAACGAGGTCGAAGTTCTCGCTGGTCATCATCCCGCGGGCCACTTCCCATGGATAACCCGCCGGGCCTGAGTTCGTTTTGCTATCCCACTCGTGAATAACAAAGACGCCGGCCGCGCCCTTCTCGGCCGCGATCTCATACTTGTAAGTCCATCTCCCGTAGTAAGTCATCGCGCGGCCTTTGAACATTTTTTCGTCGAGCTTCGCCGGGTTCTTTGGATCAGGAACCGCCGGGTCGTTGACCAGCATAAGAAGGACCTTGCCGCGCACGTCCATGCCCTTGTAATCGTCCCAGCCGTACTCGGGCGCGACGACGCCGTAGCCAACGAAGACCATATCGGCATCGAAGCCAGTCTTCTCGACCACACGAACGCTTCGCGCAACGAAGTCTTCACGAGAGCGAAGCTTCATATCTTTGCCCGACGCGTTGACATTCATCGCGACGTCTTGCTGAGTGGCGATGCCGACCAGCGGGACTTTCTGAAAGTAAGTGCCGTCGGTGTTGCCAGGCGCGAGACCGACCGTCTTGAACTGATCCGCGATGTATTTGATCGAGAGATCTTCGCCGGGGGTTCCAGGGCCGCGGCCTTCGTACTGGTCCGACGAAAGAACTTTGATGTGACTCATCACGCCGTCTGCGTTGATAACCTCAAGCGCGGCTTGCGGCGGGCCCAGCGGTTTCGCTCTCTGAGTGGCGCGCATCTGGGCGACAACGCTGAGAGAAAGGATCAGAACGAGCAGGACTGACGAAGTCGTAACACGCGAACGTTTCATCTTATGATTCCTCCGCTTCAATTTAACCGCCAGGACTCGAAGAACGCCAGCTCTTCGGGATTCGAGCTCTTCGGGATTCGACTTTCGGGACGCGCCGCATTATCGGCTAACGCTGCCGTTAATCGCATTGAACAAGAAAGGCAGCGTGGCCACACTCTGGCCGCGATACTGCGGACGAAACGCAAACATCACAATGCGGCCCTTACCTCGTTTCACTTCGACGATTGCGCCCTTGTTTGCGATCTTTTCTCCGCCAAGCAGCCAACCCGACAACAGCAACTCCTTCGCATCGGCGAAGCGAGCTATCACTCGCGCGTCGTCGCTGGTTGTCTCAAACGCGAGCGAGCCCTCGACCCAGGCGATGCTTTCATCGCGTGACGACTCGAGCAGCGGCGCGCCGCGAGTGATCGGACTGGTCGCGTCTACTTTGATCTTCAGAATCGAGCCGGGGCAGTAGAAGTCTTTCGCCGCTACTCCTTCGAGCACGTTCTTAACCGGCGCACCAAGCTGTTCGATTGCGAACTGCGAAGCTTCGTTAAGCGTGATGACTGTTCCGCCGTCTTCGATGAACTTCTTGAGAGCATCAACTCCGGCGGCGCCAAGGCCGCCCGCGACTTCCGCCGGGTACCGATCCTTGGACAGCCCGTTAACGATCTGCTGAGAGCTCTGGGCCGGGATGATCACGCAATCAAACTTGGCGTGCAGGTTGCCTGCGTGGATATCCGAATCGACGACGGATTTGGAGGAGACCATGTTCCCGTACTGACCAAATACCCAGCGAGTCCAGCCTTCATCCATTGAAGAGGCATAGCTCTTGTACAGACCGAGACGCGGCAAGGAGGCGTGGTCCGTGTGAGCCAGGAAATAATCGCGTTCCTCCGAAGCTTTCGAGAAGTTGAAGGGCTTCTCAACTTCAACGACACGGATTCCCATTAACAGAGGCAACGTATGCGCTGTCACGTCGTAAGGGCGACGCGGTGGGCCACCCGGGTACTCGCGCAGATCAGGATATCGCTGTCGCTCGAGCAATGTCTTTGCAAATGCGCCGTAAGGCTGAGCCATTAGAATTACCTTCGTTCCGACAGGATATTGCTTGCCATCAGCTTCGAACGCAGACGCTACATCGAGGATCTCAACACCGCCCCGCCGTAGAATAGTTGTGAGCCTTTTCCATCCATCGGTCTTCCACCAGGTCTCGTCGCTATCCCGCCTCTCAGAAGTAACTCCCGGAATCAAAAACGCAAAAAGGTCGCCGGGCTTGCGTTCTCGTACCGCGTCTTTCCCAACTCGATAGAAGTCTCGTACCCAGCGTTCGCGATATCGCGCCGCGTTTCGCATCAACGCAAACGCGCCCGCTTGCATGTAGTCCACGATGTTCGCCAGCTTCCACTCTCCGCCGGGCCATACCAGCGGGAAGTTCGCGCTTCGCACCTTCGGGTTCACGCCGACCTGTGGCGTCAGCTTGTCGAAAGCGATATTCGCCGGCGAGGCGATTCTCGCCGACGCGGTTTCACTGAGAATCCTTATGCCGCCGTGATAGTGCTGATAAGCTCGAGCTGGAGTCCACGCGTCATAAACGCCGCTGGTCACCACGCCCGCTTTGCCCTCGGCGATGAGTTCCCAAGCCATCGACGAACCCATGAAGTTTACGCCGGCTTGAATGATCGGCGGCACGTTGGGTTCCCAAGGCTCAACGTAGGGCGGCAGGAAAAATCGCGTACCGGTGTCGCCTTGCTGATGAATGTCGTGGGCGATTTGCGGATGCCAGACGTTGTGCACCTTGTCTACGGTCAGTTGCGTTTCAACCTGCGTGAATGCGTACCAGTCGCGGTTGTTGTCGTGGCCGGTGTAGTGATGATAAAGCTCAGGCGGATTCGTGCCTTCTGCCGGTGTGCCCAGCGTCTTGTCGTACCAGGTCTTCACTATGTCAACGCCATCCGGATTGAGCGACGGCACAAGCAGCACTATGCAACGGTCGAGTATCTCACGCGTTTCGGGCGAATCATCTGAAGCAAGCTTGTAAGCGATGTTCATCGACACCAGGTTGCTGCCGGCCTCAGTCGAGTGAATCCCGCAGGTGATCATCACAATCGTGCGGCCTTCGGCGATTAGCTTTTCTGCTTCAGCGTCGTTGCTATTGAAAGTGCGCGGGTCTGCAAGCTTGCGTTGAATTTCTTTGAAACGGTCGAGGCGGGCGAGATTCGCGGGTGATGAGATAGTCGCGAGCACGAAGGGCCGGCCGAGCGTTGTTTTGCCGAGCTCCTCAAACTTGACGCGATCACTCGCACGCGCGATCTGTTTGAAGTAGTCGATGATTTGCGCCCACGAAGCCAGCTTGCGGTCGTCGCCAGGCGTGAACCCGATGACCTGCCGAGGCGCGGGTACCCCCGCCCTGGCGGCGGCGCCAGTCGGGCGCCGGTTGTGCTGCGCCGCTACGTGATTGGTGATCGCAAAACCATTGGTTACCGGAATCGAGCCAACGAGAAATGCGATGGCGATCTGCTTGTTGAAAGGGAACACGCCGAAAGCATGCATTGAGACTCTCCAGGTTTAGTGATATTTCAAGAGGAGATGACCTATCGATCGTGACGACGGCGGGACCCGAATGCTTGAGCAGCCTGCTGGGTGTTACGGCCACGATTTGTATCTTGCGGTCGGGACGATCAATCGCTCACCCGAAAGAATATCGCACCGGCGCCGACTGCCCAGATGTGGCCGGCGTCCACGCCCCCCAACCTCGAGAGCGTCACATCCTGTTCGAAGACCTTCGGCTCGCTCAACCAGGAGCGCCCCCCGTCAACCGTGTGGTAAACGTAAGGCCCCTCCGTGAGCGCCCACCCCTCATTTGGGCTCACGAAAAAGATATCGCGCACGCCGGCATTGGTAACTATCCACTGCCTGCGCCACGCTACGCCGCCGTTGGAAGTCACGAGCAGACGCCCGGCTACTCCTTCCGTTGCCGTAGCGGCTGCGAATCCGTTGTCCTCATCAATGAACTGGAGACCCCTGACCGCGAATTGCTTCATTCCCTCACCGTGGAGATCCTGAGGGCCGTCACCGGTCTCTATCTCGGTCCGTTGAGTGTTCCATGTCAATCCGCCGTCCGAGGTATTGTAGATGACGCCCTTTGAACCGGACGCCCAACCGTTCATCTTGTCGAAGAAAAAAACGCGATAGATCGAGATCGGAAGGTTGTACCGCGTTTGCCACGTGAGGCCGCCGTCGGTCGTTGTCAGCAGGGCGCTCGGTCCGCCGAGACCTTCGTCCTCGCCGGGCGGAGGCGTTGCGGCGCCCATCCACCCATTGTCGGCGTCTACAAAGAAAACGGCCGTCGGCACTTGTTTTTGACTGATCCGGGTCGCCGTCCATGACGAGCCGCCGTCAGTGGTCTTCACGACGACCCCGTCTTCCCCGGAATCGACTCCCACGGCCCATCCTACGTCGGGGCTTATGAAGTGTATCGCGTTCAACGTCGGGATGTGCATCTTCGGTATATCTATCGGGGTGTCGGTCCAATTCTGTCCGCCGTCGGTTGTGCGGACAATCACGCCCATTCTTTCGTCACCCTTGGCGTTCGGGGTGTCACCGCAGACGAACACGACATTCAGCGAGACAACCGAGATCCCGGTGTAGTAGAAAACAGCCAGGTCCATGGCGGAATAACTCAGCGAGGCGGGCGCCCGATATTGGGCAACCCATTTGCCGGGCTTCGGCGCGGCGCCCGTTGCGCTCTGTGGGTTGTTGCTATTGCCCGTGGGACCTTTGCAGCCGAATGCACTGAGCGCAATAAATGAAACAAAAGCGAATGCGACCGCGCGCTTATTGAATTCCATCCACATCCCCTTACATCGAGGATCGAGGATGGAAGATTGAGGATCGAAGATCGAAGATCGAGGATGGAGGATTTGCGGGAGATGGGCCTCGATCATCAATAGGCGATCTTCAATCCTCTATCCTCCATCCTCTATCCTCCATCCTCTATCCTCCATCCTCGATCCTCGATCCTCGATCCTCATTTCCTTCACGCCAGGTTCTTCACCATCAGGAAGCCGTCGTCCCCGCTGGTGTAGTAGCGAGGCATTCGCCGCACGATCTTGTAGCCAAGGTTTAGATAGAGTTGTTGCGCAACGATGTTCGAGGTGCGTACCTCGAGACGGACGGTCGATACGCCGCGCCGGAGGAAACCCTGCTCGACCTCGTACATCAAGCGGCGGCCGTGTCCGTAACGGCGATGTTCGGGGGCGACTCCCAGGGCGACTACGTGGCCGGTGCCGTCGGGCTCGATCATGCCGACGACGAAGGCGATCATCTGATCGCCCGTCCAGATCACTTTGTGGCAGACCGACTGGGCATGAGAAAGAAGATAGCGGATCGTTTCGCGGTCGTAGGCTTCTCCATCCGAGAAGCAACGTTGATCCAGGCGCCAACACTCTTGAAGATCGCCGTGGCCCATCGGCATCACAACGGACTGAGTCACAGCAGCCATCATAGACTCAAGCAGGTTCTTCTCTTTTCGCCGCCTCGGCCACATTTGAATGCCAGCGCTAAAAAGGGCTACGTATAAACCGGATTCGAAGTTGATTGTAACATCAGGTCGTGCTCGCCAAAGTCGCGTTCATTATACGTCAACGAATGGATTCGCGCAGCTTGATTTTTAGATGGGTAGCGCTGTCTCGAACGCTTGAAGCGAATCGGCTACGGTCTTGCCCGAGATTTGACTTCCCTTCGGCGCTCAAATAGGCTTTCCCCGCCTTGGCTTCCAGGCTGGACTCAAAAGATGTCGATGCTTTGGGTACTCGCGATATGGACGCACTATGGAAAGGTCCGCAAGAAGTAGAAAGAAAGTTCGTGACCCGATCCCTGAGAACTTCAAGTCGATCGATGAAGCGGCACAGTTCTGGGACACGCACAACGTGGCAGACTACTTGGATCAAGTGAAGGAGGTGCCTAACGTCGAGATAAACATAGTTCGCCGGCACTTCCGACTCGACAAGGAACTGGCACGCAAAATAGATCGGATCGCTCGCCGACAGGGAGTGTCTGCTGAGACCCTGGTTAACCAATGGTTGCAGCAGAAGGCTTCGTGAGTCTAAACCAAGACGCTCGTCGCATCGCCCAACCTGCCTCTGATCAAAACAGTATTCAGGAGTTCAAACCGGAAGGACGGGAATTGATACAGATCGACGGCGCATCACTCACCCTCGAACAAACCGCCCAGGTGGCGGATGGCTCCCACGCGGTGCTTGCCAGCGGCGCACGGCCTCGCATAGAAAGCGCGCGCCGCTTCGTTGAAGAAATTGTCTCGCGAGGCGAAGTCGTTTACGGCATCAACACCGGCTTCGGTGCGCTTGCCGACGTCACCATCCCGCCCGAAAAACTTCGCGAGCTTCAAGTCAATCTCGTTCGCTCGCACTCGTGCGGCGTAGGCGACGCTCTTCCTGAGAGAAGCGTTCGCGCGATGATGCTTCAACGCGCGAATGTGCTGGCGAAGGGCTACTCAGGCTGCCGGGTTGAAGTCATCGAGACTCTCCTTCGAATGCTCAATGCCGGTGTGCATCCGGTGATACCGTCGCGCGGCTCGGTTGGAGCCTCAGGCGATCTCGCGCCGCTGGCTCATCTTGCATTGGTGGTCATCGGCGAAGGCGAAGCGGTCTACGGCGGGCAGCGAATGAGCGGAGGCGAGGCACTCGCAGCCGCCGGGATTCCGCCCCTCATATTGGAAGCCAAAGAGGGACTGGCGCTCTTGAACGGCACTCAAGCCATGACTGCGGTCGGGGGATTGGCGCTGCTTGACGCGGAGCGGCTAGCCGATGCCGCCGATGTGACCGGCGCGATGACGCTCGAAGCGCTCAAGGGGACGCCGGTCGCTTTCGATCACAAGATTCACGCCGTCCGGCCTCATCCCGGTCAGATCAGGAGCGCGCGCCGGTTGCGCGAGTTGATCGAGGGCAGCGAGATTCGCGAGTCACATCGCGATCACGGCGTAGACCCGCGAGTCCAGGACGCCTATTCGATCAGGTGCATGCCGCAGGTACACGGAGCGGTGCGCGACTCGCTGGCACACGCGCGGGGCATCCTCGAGATCGAGATCAACAGCGCGACCGATAATCCGTTGATCTTCGCCGAGGCAGGCGAGGTGCTATCAGGCGGAAACTTTCACGGCGAGCCCATAGCATTGACGTTGGATTACGCGGCCATCGCTATCGCGGACCTTGGGACGATATCGGAGCGCCGCGTTGAACGGCTGGTCAATCCGGATCTGTCGGGGCTGCCGGCTTTTCTTACACCCGATCCTGGAATGAACTCCGGCCTGATGATCGCGCAGGTCGTCGCCGCGTCGCTCATTGGGGAGAACAGCGTGCTTGCGCATCCGGCTTCGGTGACCAATCTGCCGACCTCGGGCAACAAAGAAGATCATGTAAGCATGGGCATGACTTCGGCGTTGAAGTTCGCTCAGATAGTCAGGAACGTCGAGATAATCCTCGCGATTGAATTGATGTGTGCGGCGCAAGGGTTGGACTTCCTGAAACCGCTAAGGCCCGGCGCCAGGTTGGCTGAAGCTTACTCGCGTGTGCGCGAGCTTGTGCCTTTCCTCGAGCGTGACGCTGCGCTGTCGGGTTACATTGAATCGCTGGTTCCGATTGTCAGGCGCCTGGGCGAAGTGTGATCGTTGGCCTTCGGGATTGATGACACTTGAGTCGGATGAGTTCATCCGTCGCTTCTTGCTCCACGTCCTCCCTGATGGCTTCATGCGCATTCGCCGCTTTCGGCTTCCTCGCCAACCGCTCTAAGAAGCAAAACCTCGCACACTGCCGGGAACTTCTAGGTCTTGAGGAACAACCACACCTAACCTCCAAGAAATCTACTCGCCAGATGATGCTCGAAGTAACAGGTTTCGACCTAGCTCTGTGTCCCGTGTGTAAGGTTGATATCTTGATCGTGATTGGACAGTTGCCAGCTCTCCAATTTGCAGCTTGTCGTGCTAATACATCAAAGCCACCGGATTCATCATTTATTAACCCGTCGCCCATCATCCTTCTTCCTGCTGCTCATCGCCTCTGGCTCATGTTTGAGTCCACGTACACGTCTGCCTTAGCCAAACAAGTTCGCTCTCCAGTCGATCCCCTTGCCGACTTCTGCGCCGCTCCAAGGTTGCCTTTTCTTCCCATGTACCCGTCTCGGAGCCTCTTACACTCTGCGCAGAATCTTGTTGCGACCACATGGCTCACAACTGACCAGCAATCCTCTTTACAATCCCCATAGAAAGCGGTAAGTTCGCGCCTCGGAAGCAGCGGTTCAGTTCAACAGGGTTTATCCACAATGCCCCAAGTTCTCTTCTCAGTCAGTCCTCACGGGCATTGCGGATAAAACCCTGTACGTTAGGTGCCCCAGTGAAGCGACCACGAGTACTGCCGCAACGACCCCAGTCACACATCGTTGGTGACAAGGCCGTTGACATTTTTGTCGCGGCCTGTGACCCTGCATGGGTAGTTGCACCTGTCACCAAAGACTACGGACTTGATCTTCGTATCGAAATTGCACGAAGTGGATACGTAACAGGTGAGGAGTTCGTCGTTCAGGTCAAGGGACGGACATCAGTCAATGTCGCAAACGGCCTTTTGCCGCACGCGCATGTGCGTCAGAACACTATCAACTACTGGATCGCAAAGCTAAGTCCAACCATGATCGCTGTTGTTGACACAACGACCAACACAGTCTTCTATGACTGGCTAGAGCATTGCTATCCAAGCTACCCGAACGCAGTTCAGCTCGATGGGGAGATCGCCCTTCCGCTCAGGCACAGTTCAGCCGAGCACGATCTACGGAAGGAAGTAACGGCCTACTTGCACAGGTACTACGCGTCTATCTCACAAGACATGGAGCGCCTATCAAAAGGCATCTATCTCGCGAATCTGTTGTTCAGCATCTCGGCTCTGTATCGCCTTGTCGCAAACGCGGTGATCGATCTACAGCGAATCGAACCATCAGGTCCGGAAGATCTCCGGAAACTGATTCACGATTTCTGCTTCGCATTCGCGTGTCATGACAGTCTCATGGGAGGTTTGCGTGCCGGCGCATTCGGTCACCGACCCACAGACAATTCCCGGTTCTTTAGCGTCGTGGAGCACAAGCTCCAACAATACGACGAAGTTCGGAGCAAATTCTTGGTCTACCGCGGTGAGAACGCCGAAGGAGACCTGATGTTCGAGACCAAATACAAAGAGATCACTGCGTCGTTGCTGCCGATGTTTCATGTCCTCGAAGACATCCAGGAGGTTCTTGGGTTGGCACAAGCCCTGAATCGAGCACTTCCCGAGAGTGGAAGTCTATGAACCAGCACCTAACCCGGCGGTCAACAGGGACGCTGCGCGATAAAGCCGCGCAGCGCCCGTTACCTCTACGTTAGGCTGCTAATGCCAGAGCGACCCAAGGCAACCCGTTATCCCGGAAAGGTTGTGGATGGGCGGGTAAAAACATATAGATGTCGTCATGTAACGAAACCTAAATTCCGGCATATATATATATATGGGAAACTTGATCTCTAGTCCTTTGATTATTCTCACAGCGTAGAAAGGAGAAAAAATGAAACTGATTAAGAAACTATCACTCGTTGCGGTCTTGACACTGTGCTGTTCAGCATCAACGATAGCACAGACTGACATTAACAATCCTTACAACCCAGTGATTGGAGGTAAGACAGTCTACTGCGTCAGTGCTGGTACGGGGCAACGAGTTGCATTCGTTGGCAACCCTCTTCTGAACGATATAGGGCGAGCAAGACCAGGCGTTCCTCCAACAATAGAAATGAATACAGCATTATTGTCCAAATTGCCGTCGAATCTTCAGCTTTTCTGGTATGGCCATGAATGTGCACACCATGCACTAGGACATACTTTGAGCAGTTTCTCTATTACAAGGGAAACAGAGGCTGATTGCTGGGCCATCCAAACAGGGAAGAAACAAGGCCTCTTTGATCGCGATGACGTTGAACAATTCGCGCCATACTTCCGTAACAATCCAGGCTCTCCTTGGGGGCACCTGCCTGGACCAGCCCGTATGAACAATTTCCTGCGCTGCTACGATGAAGCATCGGCATCCTCTGGTCAGGAGAGTCAAGGAGGCAAGGACTCTCAGGAAAAGAAAGGATACCCAAAGTACTGTTGCACTGAGGCAGGTGTGCTTGGACCATACAACAACGACAGCGTCGCAGAAGGAGGAGCCTGCTATGGGACTAAAGATGGGCGACGATATGAAGGGAAGGCTTGTTATGGGGAAGACAGTGACAAAAAAGGCAGTGGCGATTCGCAGGAGAGAAAGGGCTATCCTAAGTATTGTTGCACTGATGCAGGGAAACTCGGCCCGTACAACAATAACAGCGTTCCAGAAGGAGGAGCTTGTTACGGAACCAAGAATGGACAGCGATACCAGGGGAGAGCCTGTTACTAAATCGGCATCTGCCCAAAACCGGGTGCAGCCAATTTAAGATCAGCGAAATGCGTCATGAGGTAAAGTTTAGGGGCGAACTCACCTCCGAGAGCGGCGCGCTCAGAGGCGTTCTCCCTCAGACGGCACCTGAGCCGCCCGCGCAAGTCTGGGTTGAACTAAGCCGGGACTCGAAGGACACTTGGAGTTTGA
>JBBPIG010000062.1 GCA_038040445.1 Acidobacteriota bacterium
GCCGAATTCTAAGAACCGACAAGTTTCGGCAGGCCGGGAATAGTGACCGACCCTCAAGGACGCAACACCGTCACTCGATATCTCGACAACACTCGCAAGGTCGAGGTCTGGTCTGACCTCAACTCGTCCAATGACGCCCTCCTCAAGAGCCGCTCCACGCACGATCAGCTTGGACGAGTGGTGAAAACTGAAGCCGCCGAGGACGGCGTGAACTACACCATCTTCGCCGACTCCGTCTATCAGCAAGGGGGCCGCATTACGATCGCCACCAATCCGATGCGCACGGCTGGGGCGACGACCGACGGATGGACTCGCACCACCAGGGACGATTTAGGGCGAGTCGTGACTGTCGAGACGCTTAACGAAAGATACCCGGCAGGAACCTCGACTGGATTGGTGACTACCACCTACACCCCGGATGCTACGACGCTCAGATTTGCCGCGACCGTGACCGATCAGGTGGGCAAGGTGCGCCGCAGCATCACCGATGGACTAGGCCGGCTGACACGCGTGGACGAGCCCAACAGCTCCAATGACCCCGGCCCGCTCGCGACACCCGTTCAGCCCACCAGCTACACCTACGACGCTGTGGATAATCTGACCTCCGTGACCCAGATACAAGGGAATCCCCAAGCTACCCAAACTCGAACCTTCAGCTACGATTCATTGAAGCGGCTCAAGCAGGCGGTTAATCCTGAGAGCGGGACGATCAACTACACCTACGACGACAACAGCAACCTCCAGACTAAGACCGACGCGCGCGGTGTGATAACGACCTACGCCTACGACGGTTTGAATCGGGTCACCACTCGAACCTACTCGGGCCAGGCCCCGGGCCCAACGACTCCAAATGTGACCTATGTGTACGACACGCTGGGTGCAAGCGTGAACGGCAAAGGGAGGCTCACGTCGGTCAGCTCTTCAGTGTCCAGCTACAGCTACGGCAGCTACGACGTGGTAGGGCGGGTGCTGACCGGGACTCAGACGACTGACAATCAGCTTTACGCAATGAGCTATCAATACAATCTCGCAGGGGGCATGACTTCAGAGACCTACCCATCGAACAAGGTCGTGGCCACCGAATACGACGCAGCGGGCCGGATAGCCGGTGTGAAAAAAGACGCCACGATTTATTACGCGGGCGGTACACCGAGCACTTCGAACGCAATGAGCTACACGGCTCATGGCGCGCCGGCGACAATGAAACTGGGCAACGGGAAGTGGGAGCACACGAACTACAACTCGCGGCTGCAGCCTGAGCAGATCGGGCTGGGAACATCGGGCACGGATTCGAGCACGCTGCGGCTTGACTACACGTATGGGACGACGGCCAACAACGGCAACGTGCAGACACAGCGGATCGTGATCACGGGGTCGCTGGATGTCACGCAGAATTACACTTACGACGAGTTGAACCGCCTGAAGACGGCTAATGAAAGCAGCGGAGCGAACTGGTCTCAGACTTATGGGTACGACCGGTTCGGCAATCGATGGGTGAGTGCGTCGACCGGGTACGCACTCAATACATTGACGCCTCAAGTGCAGAGCGCATTCACTGCCGGGAACAATCGGCTGGTGGCAAGTGTTTATGACACGGCTGGCAACCAGACAATGGACGGGCAGAGCCGCTCGTTTGAGTACGATGGTGAGAACCGCCAAACGAAATTCAATAGCACGGTTGGGCAGTATTTTTATGACGGCGACGGGCGTCGAGTGAAGAAGATCGACAGCACTGGGACGACAGTGTTTGTGTATAATGCCGGAGGTCAGTTGATAGCTGAATATCACAGCGACCCGGTGCCTCCGGCAGCAGGCGGAGGCGGCACGAGTTATTTGACAAGCGATCATCTCGGAAGCACGCGAGTGGTGACGAAGAGCGATGGCACGGTGAAGGCGAGGTACGACTATCTGCCGTTCGGTGAGGAGATTCCTTCAACGATCGGTGTGCGCGGGAGTGTTGGGGGCTACAGCGGAGCGGATTCAACCCGACAGAAATTCACCCAAAAAGAAAGAGATAATGAATCGGGTCTGGATTACTTCCTTGCGAGGTACTACTCATCAGCGCAAGGGAGGTTCACTAGTCCTGATGAGTTCACAGGCGGGCCTGATGAGTTGTATTCATTTGCTGAGGACGCATCAGATAACCCGACCTTCTACGCGGACATATTTCAGCCGCAGTCGCTGAATAAGTACCAGTATTGCCTCAACAATCCTCTGGCTTATGTCGACCCGGATGGGCATCAAGGGCATCAAATCACAAGAGCGTTAGAGCGGGCTGCCCAGACGCCAGCAGGACAAGAAGTGTTGAAGAGAGCTGCCCAAGCTGGCACTGCCGTAACAGCTGTGCTTAGCGGAGCAGCGGAAAAGTTTTTAGATTGGGCGTCGAAGAACAACACGAGTGGCGATGCGTCGCAGCCAGCGGCGAGTAATTACGTAGAGAATTACACTAACCGAAAACAAGCCGAGAAAGATGCTCAACAGACTAAACAGCAGGACAAAGGCGGACAAGCTGCTGATCCCGGGGGCGACAAGAAGCCTGTCTTCGATCAGAGGGGTACGCAAACAACCACCACCAGAGAAGTAACGCCAGGAACGAATTCCAAGGCTTTTGAGCCAGTAAAAGGGTCGCCAGCCAAGCGCAACAAAGAGACTGGAGAAATCTGGGTAAAGGACAGGTTTCACAAGGATCATTACGAGGTTTACAAGAACCAGAAGAAATTTGAAAACGGCAAGAGGAACCGGTCTGTTTGGGAAGACGGCAGGCCTAAGGAGAAGTTATAGAAAGGGGGAGAGAACCTGTGTCAGTTGACGAGATTTGTGAGAACTACGCGCAAAGAAAGGCAAAGATTACTGTGAGGATTCTCGATGATGAGAATGACATGCTCCTGATTGAAGGGGACGCATCTGCGTTAGAGTTTCTTGGTAATCTTTTTTTGGCACAGGCAAGTGCCAGTGATTGTGGATTTCAGATAGCGCCAAACTCAGCGGGAAAGGCCCTTTTCAATCCCAATTCCACCTTGGGTATATACATTCACCGTGTCCCTTGTATGCACAAAACTAGCAATGAGTGATCGCCTTCATTTGTCACCGGCTAAAGAAAACCGCAAAGCAACAACCTTCCAGCGCGAGGCCCCCTTCGAAGGGGGCGACCAGAGTGGCGCGCAGGGGGGTGGGGAACCGGAGCGCGCGGCGGCGGTGTAGTTTCCGCCGCAAGCGCGAGGAAGATATCGGGGCGTACGATAACGCGCATTATGTTGTCGTGCAGCGCAAGTGCCACTGGCTTTTTTTAGTGGCACGCGCGCTGCGGCGACGAACATAATGCCGCGCTATCGGATCACGCTTCTCCTTAGACACTACCACTCTCAAGACCAGAGCGATTTCAGCCACAACTCGGACCTCAAACGCTTCTTCCCTCCTCTGAAACTCAATCCACGAATCAACGATTGGGAACCGTTGATCCCTACGGCCGCCCCGGTGTGGTCAATGGCCCCGCCGTCACGTCAATCGTCGATGGAGTCACGTACGCGAATCAACAGCGTCAGGTGATCACCAAGTACTATGACAACGCGTCGCCGAACAACGCTTTTCAGGTGGAAGTAATTTCCGATCTGAAACAACAAGGCGACGGCTTGCTGAAGACTCGCACGACCAGTGATCAACTCGGACGCCCGGTGAAGAGCGAGACCAGCGAGAACGGCAGCACCTATTCCATCAGCGCGCAGAGTGCCTATGGCCAGATGGGTCGCATAACTTTTTCGTCGAATCCGACCCGGAATTCTGGAGAGTTAACAGACGGCTGGACCCGAGCTACGAAGGACGCCGCCGGCCGTATGAGCGAAGTAGCGACGTTCAGCGGCGCAACCCAGCCGCCTGCGACCGGGACAAACGGCAACTGGACCGGAAGCGTGACTACAAGCTACAACGCTGAGCAGACTACGGTAACAGATCAATCGGGCAAGAGCAGGCGCAGCATCATCGACGGACTCGGCAGACTGAAACAAGTCATCGAAGACCCAAACAACCTCAACTGCGCGACCACTTATAGCTACGACGTGCTCGGCAATCTGACGCTCGTGCAGCAAGGAGCGCAGCAGCGCCAGTTCGCGTACGACAGCGTGTCGAGACTCCGAGAAGCATTCAATCCTGAGCAGCAGATGGTTGCGACCGTCTATCAATACGACGATGGATCGAACCTCTTGTCACGCACCAACCCGAACGGCACCTCGGTGAGCTTCACGTATGACGGATTGAACCGGGCCAAGACGAAGACGCTCAGCACTGGAGGCTTATGGAATTACAGCTATGACACGGGAACCAATGGCAAGGGGCGGCTGGCGTCGGTCGTCAAGCAAGGAGCTAGCGATGGGTATTATTACGACGGCTACGATGCAGTTGGAAAACTGAGCGGCAGCCATCAGATAACCGACGGCGTGAGCTACACGATGAGCTACGGGTACGACCTTGCGGGGAGCATGACCAAACAGGTCTATCCGTCAGGCAAGGAGGTGCGAACCATGACTCAATAGACCTTCAGGCAAGTCTTCGGCACCGAATACGACGACGCCGGACGCATCGCCGGAGTGAAGAGAGGAATCAGTTACTCGCGTGAGCAAGCCCTACCGGCATTCAATCTGATTGAACGGTAAGTGCCTACGTTCGTTTTGATAAGGACTCGCGCGTCAGTTGGCCGATGACCCGCTCAACGCAATCCGGAACCACTTCCCAGGCGACCTCGCGGACTACCGATTCGCTCATCTCGGCGACCACGCGCCGCACTATCTCTTCAATCGCCGCCGGGGATAACTCCGCTTCATATGTCGCTCCACCGTTGGCCGCAACCGGGAGAGTCGCGTTCGCAGAAGGAGCGTCGACGCTCGCGGTTGATGTCTCGGCCGCTACGGATGAAAACGAGAAACCGGTTTCGGCTGGCTCGACTCGATGCGGCGCGGCCTCGGGCTCTTCACCCGCGAGCGAGTCACTATCGATCGGTGTGAAGCGCAGCTCTTCTTCGGGCCACATCGTCGCAGTCTCAAAGATTGCCTCTTGAGTGTTGTCGGTGTTGTCGGCTTTCGGGGGATCGGAATCGGCTAGATTCTCCGCCAGATATTCCCTGGTATCGATAGGCATCACGACGGAATCAAGTTGCGCCGTCGAGTAGACGCCTGCGCGCGGAGACGTCCAATCGAGATTGCCTGCGAGATCATCGGAAGCAGGATGCGAATCAGCAAGCGAGACCGCTGCCTCGGCGTCCGGCTGATGGTCCAGGCTCAACAACGCTTCGGTCCCGTGAACCTCCGGTCCCTCGATCTCCTTCTCGAAAGCATGGATGTGTTCGGAGGAGGAATCGTTACCGATGTCAACCAGATCGAAGTGCCTGGGTGCAACCGGCGGAGGTTCGGCGAATGCCGGTTCCGCGAATTCCATGTCAAGCGACTCGCTGGAGTAGGGTAACGCGCCGGTTGGAACGACTTCGTCGAGCAGCACGTCGCCGAGCGGCTCGTCGATGGCTAGCAGGGTCGCGCAGGCGGTTTCGTTAGGTCCGTCCGAAGGGGCGAACGCCGTCTCGGTCTGCATTCGCGGGTCCCAGGAATTCCGGTTGAGTGGCGAGCCGGTTGTGTTCCCTCGCCACGCCGCCTCGCCCGACCCAGAGTCGAACGCTCTGGTCTCGAGTCTATCCAGACCGACCCATTCCGCTCCTTCGCCTGCGGTGCTGACATCGACCTCCAGCAAAGCGCGCGGCTCTTGTTCAAGCACGACAGCGCTGAGCGGTGACGGCTCAGACTTGTCGAAGTCGAGGATCATCTCTTGGCCGTCCGATCCAAAGGGCAACGGCATTCCTTCAGGCGCGAACTCACCAAGCGACGAGAGCTCCATAGCCTCAAACCGTTCGCTGGTGTCAGTCAGCGTAGCCTTGACCATCTCGCGAGCCGGCATGTCCACAACTCCGAGGTCGAAGACCTCCGGCTCTGCGTCGGCCGGAACCGACGCAAGCTCACCGGTGTTTGTAGTCGACGAAGTTACCGGCGGGGTGTCAGCCTCGGCCATCATTGCTGAGAGGTCGAGCTTTGCCGCCGGCGGCGTGGTCAGGGGCCGCATCGGACCGGCATCGGGCACTTCTTCACGCTCCTCACCGGGCGGTGGCAGCGGGGCGATCGGGCCGGTGGTGGTGCGCCAGCTTGCGCTGATCAGTCTTCGCACCGTCTCGACGAGCGTGCGCGATTCAAACGGCTTGGTCAGATGCGCGTCGGCTCGAACGCGACGCGCCTCGGCCTGATCGAACGGCTCGAACGCGCCAACCAAAAGCACGACCGGCACGTTGCGAAATTGAGGGTTCTGTTTGATGGCCTCGCAGAGCTCGTAGCCGTTCTTCCCCGGCATGAAAATATCGGCCAATACCAGGTCTGGTCTGACCTCGGCCAGGCGACGTTCCGCCATATCGCCGTTGCTCACCGCGACGACCTCGATGCCCTCGTCGGCAAAAGTTAGATTGACCACCTTTTGAATGGTGATGCTGTCATCGGCGAGTAGAATTCTGCTTCCCATCTGACTCTCCCTCAGTCCGCTTCAGCAGGCGCACAGTGCCGGACTTAGCTGAAAACTGATCGATCATCGCTTTGAGGTAGTCGGTCCAACACAGTCTTCTCGTACTGCAAGGCACGCGCGCTGCGACTGCTGCGGCTTCAAACTCCTAATCTTTTTGGGGGCTTTCAATCGAAGAAGAGAAAGGTCTCGAACGCGTCCGTTGAGACCGGTTTCATTGTCCCAGCGGGGAATGTTAGCACAAAAGCATACAGGTGTCTTTAGTTAAGAATTCAGCGGAATTTGGCTGATAAAGACGAACGTTAAGCGCCGCGAGAATCTACTCTATGCGCTGAATACCGCGTCTTACAGACCGTGAACTCTGCTGATTTTCTGCCGCGGCTGCCGGCTCACTTTCAGATTGCGCCTGCGTGCAGGAGTACATGACCGCCGAGACCTGAATGTCATCGATGAACCAGCCCGTATACCCGTTCAGCACTCCTGAGGAGTCGTCGAAGCCCGCCAGGAACCTTAGCTTCACTCGCTTGCCGGTGAACCCGCTCAAGTCAACGACCACCTGGCTGAACACTCCGGGCTTTCCACGAGAGGTCCACGCGAAGCGAGTGCCCAGCGGATTGTTGGAAGCTGCGGTCACCTTTCCGTCGTACCCGCCAACCAGTGTCAGCGATCCAGCGTCTTGCCAGCTTTCGCCCTCGTCGGTCGAGAGCTCGAGCACGCCGCCGTCAAACCCCGGTTCAAAATTGTAGATGTGGAAGAATGACAGCCGCACCTGGCCGGCATTGTCCGGAATAGTCACGACCTTCTTCATGAAAAGCTGAGAGAGCTGACTATCGTTGCGCTCTTTACCGGGGTCTTCGGCGTGGTAGGTCATATTGCCGCTATGGGCGGGTCCTTGATGGAAGTCGAATCCGCCTTTCTTCTTCCACTTCACGCCGCCGTTGTCGATATCATCAAACAGCAATCTTTCTGCCGGCCCGCCTGGTTGACTGGGCCGCCCGACCTGCGCACGAACAGGCAGGGTGAAGCGCCCGGCGGTCGTATCAAGTTGCAGTTGAAGATTGGCAACCGATCCGCATCGAAGGTTGGACGGCACCTGGATCTGAAACGCCGTCTCGTTCGTTCCCGTTTGACCCGGTGCTATGGCGTTGAACGCGGACGAGCTTTGATTGCCCGAAGCGAGCGACAACGCTCCGCTCTGAATATCCGCCGCAGTGGTCTGTGATTGGTTTCTGACCGTCACTGTGATTTTCGCCGACTCACCCGCAAACAATGAGGCATCGGTTTTTCCATCGGCGTGCTGGATCGTCACCCCTGCCGATACGTCGCCGCCAGAGTCGATGGCCAGCAGCGGAATCGCAGTCTCGAGGCCGTTGGTCACGACGAGCGCGAAGTCTTGATCGAGCGGATTAAAATCGCCGGGCACTCCGTCGCCGGCGATAACCGTCGGCCGCACGCGAATGGCAAATGGCCCCGTAAGCCCAGCCGGGAGCCTGACCCCTTGCACATTGTTTGTGAAGTCCTTCTGACCGCCTTGCGTCGAATACTGTCCCGAGAAACGGTTTCCATTGTAAACAACTCCGCCCACGATCACTTCCAGGTTGAGCTGGTTCACATAAGGCGCGTTCGTCACCGAATTGCCAGGTGGATCGGTCCATACAAGCATGACTCGCAACTCTTTCGACGTGTCAGCTATCACGCCGGTAGTTTGGAACGGCGCTCCGCCACTCTCTGTAAACGTTCTCGATGGCGACTCGTCGTAGATAATGCGATTAGTGGGTTCAAACATGCGGCCGATGTTCAACAGGCCCCACCCCTGATGCGCGCCTGGCAGATCGTCGTTGGCAAACTTTCCATTGATGTAACTGGTCGAGTTTAGTATGAAGGCTTTTACAAGCGCAGGACTCGGTTCGGGGCCGAGGGTTGTTCTCAGCCACTGAAAGGCGAGTGCGGCGGCGCCGGTTACAACTGGGGTTGAGTGGCTTGTCCCCGACGACCAGGTGTACAGCGTTTGTCCCAATGGAAAATAGCGATCGCAGACGCCGTTACCCGCATAGAGCTTGTCTTGGGAGGCGGCCCCCTGCATGTGCGACCCGGGCGCTACGAGGTCAGGTTTCGTTCGGCCGTCCTGCACTGGCCCATAACCCGAAAAGAAAACGATGTCCTGCGCGTTATCGGCATCGAGGGCGGTCAAGCCGCACCTGTCGGTTTCAGTCCCTCGCACGTTCTCGCTGATGCCAACCGTGATGACGTTCTTTGCCGTTCCCGGGATTGACACCGAAGTTGTGTTGGTGTCGCCTTCGTTTCCGGAGGCAAACAGAATCGTCATGCTCTGATTCCCCGGCGCGATAGTATCCGCGTCACGCACGAGCGAGTCGAACACCTGAGCATCGTCTGAGTAGTAATTGCAGAAATCCGAGTCGCACGCGCCCCAACTGTCATTCGACATGCGCGCGCCCGCGCGATACGCCTCCGCAATGAACTGCGTGTAAGAAAACGAGCTGGAACTCCTGCTGTCGGGGAAGAGCTTGGACACACCGATGCGCGCGAACGGGGCTGTGCCGAGTCCATATTGGAAACCCTGCGCATCAGCAAAAGCGCTGCCTGATTTGTTGCTGAAGCCGCCTAATATTGACGCATTGATCGTCCCGTGCCCCAACGCATCGTGCGTCGGAAGTATGGTCGGATCGCCCGGGTGAGAGTCTTGGGTGAAGTCGTGCAGGTAAGCGACCCGCGACGCACCGGCCGCATCCAGGAAATCCGGGTGCAGTCTGGCCGGATCCGCTGATCCCTGGTCGAGGCCCGTATCGCCTATGTCGATCGAGAAGTCGAAAGTCGAGTTGAATCCCACCGAGTTCAAGAAAGCCTGAAAGCCGGGTCCGGTAGGACGACTGACCTGGATGTTGTTTACCGTGTCGAATGCCAACGCGCCCGCCACTATCTGATCGGCGCGCTCGTCCATAAGCTTCATCGGGGACCAGCGCCCGATGGCCACGACATCCGCAGACTTGGCTAGTTCTCTTAGCTTGTACGATTCGATTAGTACTTTTATGTTCACAGCCCCCGACGCGCGAAACTCGGGCATCAGCACTTTGCTCGCAAGCGAGTTCACCAGAGCGGCGGTATTGTTCGACTCGGGCGTGTCGAGGATCTGGATCGACGCGGATATCTGCTCGACTGAATCAAGCTTGATGTGCGAGTCGAGCTTGTAAGCGGGATGATAAGGCCCGTCCCACTGAACGATGGCCGAGCCGTCGGCACTTTGCTGAAGCGCGTGTAGCCGCGCCCGCTGCGACCGTGTCGTCCACATCAGATAAGCGTTGTTAGGAACATATCCAACAACCTTTGCGCCGGTTGCAGTCAGCAGCCCTACAGTCTCAGTTGTCGGGGGTCCAAACAATTGGACCAGATGAAGCGCTCGCGAGGTGGTCTCCGGTTGGCGAAGATCATTTCCGATTATTGGCTCGGGTCCCGTCGTGTCGATCTGGCCTCGTTTGAGCAACACCAGATTCAAGTCGTCCCTCAGATGCGCGCGCTCCAGCGTGGTCGCGCTCAGCGAGTTAAGCTCTGCATTACTCACCTCGACGAGCGAATACGCGCCATACTTTTTCGATTTGCGCGTCGAGCGAGAAGAGGACAGCCGCTGCTCGAGCTGCGAGTCATCCGCCTGAAGCATTAGCTTGTGAGCCGCGCCAGGGCTTCGATACGCGAGCGGCTTCACGCCCGGCCGGGCGTGCCGTTTGCCGGCGCGGTCCTCGGACCGCTCATTGATTCGCGATTGGCTGTTATCCGATCGAGTCGGCAACGCTCCTACGACTGTCAATAGAATAAGCAGCGCAGCTCCGAGCGAAATCCGCAGGGTGAAGCTTTTCATTACAACATCTCCTTACAGAAGCGATCCGAATGACGAGACATTCGAGAAATTGTATTCGCGGACGCGGCAGAATGAAAGACCAACTATTCGGGCGAACCAAAGCGCGGCTATTCGCGCCTGCCGGGGCTCGATCATATCGACAACTGCCATGAGCACGGGACCAAGGGGAGCATTAACTCTATCGTATCTTTTGAGTCTGTCAAGTTTGAGCGGGACGCGACACTCTGCGAGTTCGGCTCTGGGTTTCAGAGCCAGCGCCGCCGACAACGCCAAGGTCATAGACCACGATTCTTCCAAAGCCTAGCGAGTATCCCGGCGCGGGCCAGCCCGAGA
>JBBPIG010000063.1 GCA_038040445.1 Acidobacteriota bacterium
AGAGTTCAAGCTTCAGCTTGCTTCCAGGGCTTTACCCGATCGAATCACGCAAGCTAAAGCTTGAACTCTGAACTCTGAACGACGAACTTCCGCCTGAAGGCCGGACTACAAACAGGAACAAAGGAGAAAGTGTGAAGAAACGGAAACTGGGAACTCAGGGGCTGGTGGTTTCGGAACAAGGTCTCGGCTGCATGGGAATGTCCGAGTTCTATGGCGCGACCGATGAAGCGGAGTCGCTCGATGCGCTTCATCGCGCGGTCGAACTCGGCATCGATTTCTTCGATACCTCCGACATGTACGGCCCATACAAAAACGAAGAGCTGCTCGGTAAGGCGTTTGGATCGCGGCGCGATGAAGTCATCATCGCGACAAAGTTTGGCATCCAACGTGACCCGGCCAGTCCGACTGGGCGATCGATCAACGGCCGGCCGGAATACGTGCGCGAGGCTTGCGACGGTTCGCTAAAAAGGTTAGGCGTCGAACTTATTGATCTCTACTATCAGCACCGTGTCGATACCAATGTTCCAATCGAAGACACCGTCGGAGCGATGGCCGATCTTGTGCAGGCAGGCAAGGTACGTTACCTCGGATTGAGCGAGGCTGGACCGCAGACGATTCGCCGGGCACATGCCGTTCATCCGATCAGCGCGCTACAAACCGAGTACTCGCTTTGGAGCCGCGATCCGGAGGACGAGATTCTCGCGACCGTACGAGAACTTGGCATCGGCTTCGTCGCGTACAGTCCTCTTGGACGTGGTTTCTTGACCGGTCAGATCAAGAGCATTGATGATCTCGCGGCTGATGATTACCGCCGCTACTCACCGCGGTTTCAAGAAGAGAACTTTTCAAAGAATCTCGAGCTGGTGACGCGAGTGACTGAGCTGGCTCGCGAAAGAGGCGCCGCTCCGGGACAGCTTGCGTTGGCGTGGGTTTTGGCCCAGGGCGAGGACATTGTTCCGATACCTGGCACCAAGCGGCGCAGCTACCTTGAAGAAAACGCCGCCGCCTCGCAGGTTGAGCTTAACGCGGAGGACCTGGCTCGCCTCGACGAGCTTGCGCCAAAGGGAGTCGCGGCCGGGATGCGATATCCGGAGGCGATGATGCGCTTCGTGAATATGTGATTCCGGCAGCTAGTTACCTGTAGCATGCCCTTCACTAGCAAAGGAGGGTATCCGCGGAAATCGGCCGAATCAGTGTCATCCGTGGTCTATGCAGCGCTGGCAATGCGGTTCTTTATGAACTCATAGACCACGGATGACACGGCTTTGACGGATTCGTACCTATTTGATCGGTGGCGAAACACTGTTAGAAGTCACTGGCCGGCCGGCCGGCTGATTCATCCCAGAAACACGATCATTCCGTGGTATGCAGAAAGGCATAGGTAAATGCCGACGACCAGTTTGATTCCCAGTTGCGCGGTTCGCAGGTGAGAGTAGTGGTAGCAGATCAGCAACCCGAAAGCGGTCACCCCCATCTTTACAAAAAAGAACAACACCGCGTTCTGCTGAATCAGCGAATCCATCAACGGGTTGCCTTCGAGTGCGACGCCGCGGCCGATGTGCTGCATCGTAGCGACGGCGTCGTAGGCCGACATAGCGATCGCCGCGAGGACATAAGTGAACAACTTGGAATTCCGAAAGGGGGCACCGCTCCTGACCATTCTAAACCTCTTCTGCTCAGTCTTCTCAAACGCGCGAATGGGAATGGGCTCCCGATTTTCGCGCGCGATCCCAAGATCTGTCAATCCGCGTTCAAAGATACTATCAAAGCAACCAGCGAATCAATAACCCGGCCGGGGCATCTTCGAATTGCCCTGAAGAACGGTGCGGTTCGTTCAACAAAAGACCCTGTGCTAGAATCGGTCGCTGTGAATTGCTCTCTCCTCCAATAGGAGATGTTCAATCGAGCTGAGATTTCAAATAGAGTCCAGGCAATTAAAGTCATGAGTCAGAGCAGACCAGTAACAGCGCCGCGCGGCAGCCAGATCAGTTGCAAGGGCTGGCACCAGGAGGCTGCGCTCCGGATGCTGATGAACAACCTGGACCCGGAGGTGGCCGAGAAGCCCGGCGAGTTGATCGTCTACGGCGGCACAGGGAAAGCGGCGCGGGATTGGCGATCGTTTGACGCGATCGTTCGCTCGCTCATCGAGCTTGATAACGATGAAACGCTGCTGGTCCAATCCGGAAAGCCTGTCGGCATCTTTCGCACTCACGAATACGCGCCGCGCGTATTGATCGCGAATGCTAACCTCGTAGGACAATGGTCGAACTGGAAAGAGTTTCATCGACTGGAGCGGCTTGGCCTGACTATGTACGGGCAGATGACCGCAGGCTCGTGGATCTACATAGGCAGTCAGGGCATTGTGCAAGGCACCTTCGAAACGTTTGCGGCTGCGGCCAACAAGCATTTCGGGGGATCGCTTGATGGCAAGCTGATCGTGTCGGGCGGAATGGGCGGGATGGGCGGAGCCCAACCGCTGGCGGCAACAATGAATGGCGCTTGCTTCCTTGGCGTAGACGTCGACCCCGCGCGCATCGAGAAGCGAATCAAGACCGGCTACTGCGACCGGATGGCGACAGATCTCGACGACGCGTTGCGCGTGATTGATGACGCGCGCTCGAAAGGCGAGGCGGTCTCGGTTGGGCTCGTCGGCAACTGCGCGGATGTCATACCGGAGCTTGCGAGGCGGGGCATCGTGCCGGATGTGTTGACCGATCAAACCAGCGCGCACGATGCTCTGAGCGGCTACGTGCCCAACGCGATGACTCTCGAAGAAGCGGCCGCGCTGAGGCGCGACACTCCGGATGAGTACATACGCCGCTCGATGGATGCGATGGCCATACACGTAAGCGCGATGCTCGAATTGAAGCGCAAGGGCGCAGTCACTTTTGACTATGGCAACAACATTCGAGCTCAGGCTCAGCAAGCCGGTGTGACGGACGCATTCGAGATTCCGGGCTTCGTGCCTGAGTACATCCGGCCGCTGTTCTGCCAGGGTCGCGGCCCGTTTCGTTGGGTTGCGCTCTCGGGTAATCCCGAAGATATTCGCAAGACCGACAACCTCGCGCTGGAGTTGTTCCCCGAAGATCAAGTGCTGTCGCGCTGGCTCAAGCTTGCAAACCAGCGAGTTCAGTTTCAGGGATTGCCTGCTCGAATATGCTGGCTCGGCTACGGGGAACGCGCCGAGTTTGGCGAGGCGATGAACGACATGGTTCGAACGGGCAAGCTCGAGGCGCCGATCGTCATCGGCCGCGATCATCTGGACACCGGATCGGTGGCGTCTCCGTATCGCGAGACCGAAGCAATGCTCGACGGCTCCGACGCGATAGCCGATTGGCCGTTGCTGAATGCGATGCTCAACACGGCGTCTGGCGCATCGTGGGTTTCAATTCACAACGGAGGCGGAGTAGGAATTGGTTATTCGCTTCACGCGGGGCAGGTCACGGTCGCGGATGGAACCGAAGACGGCGCGCGGCGGTTGAATCGGGTGTTGACCAACGATCCAGGCATCGGCGTAGCGCGTCACGTTGATGCGGGATACGAAGAAGCGAAACGCACTGCCAAACAGAAGGGAATTAAGATACCAGGGACCGGAGAAGGATAGAGATAGTCTTAGTAGGCTTTTTGCCCGCCGCGGCCGGGTTGCATTAGGAAATCAACGAATCAGGGCAGTCTCGATATCCTCTGCTTCAAAATCTTCTATGGTTACCGCGAGTACGCTACTAATTACTTCTGCATGCTTGATCGTGGCAGGATCGCTGCTACTGGTTCCGAGCCGTCGGCCCCGGGCTCCCGCTTGCGGTAGGCGCGAATGAAGAACGTTTTGTCTCCGATCTGCTGGTTCGGATCGTGATCGGGACCAAGGATCGCGCTCTCGTCGAAGTTCTGCTCGATCCATTGCATCAATGTTTGGCAGTAGTCGCGCCCGAACACCTTCGGACCGAACTCGGAAGTAGCCCGATTCGTCACTAGCACCAATCGGGTGTTCGATTCTAGGAGCTGTCTGATCGCGCGTTCCTCTCCTTCGCGGTCGAGATAGCCGGGCGTCGTGATTTCTTCTCTCAACGGGTTCGGCCGGCCGGTAAAGAAGTTCAACGACGTTCCCTCGGGCATCACAGCCACGGACTCGCCGTCCGCAGTTTCGCGCTTGATGAAGCCGATGGCTTCGTTCATTGCTTCGCCCAGATCGGGGACTGCCAGCATCGTTCCCCGGTCGGTCTTAAGCATGTAGGTGTTCTTATCGCGATAACGATATGAGAGCAACCCCGCCGTCAGTACCACGTCCGCCAGTATGAGCCCCACCGCGATGTTGCGAGCCGCGCGTCTGGTTTTGTCCTCGCGAAACATTGCCGCGAATGGATGCACCCAGGCATAGGTAAACAGGATGACCGAGGTAGGCAACAGGTACGAACTGTAGGCCCCTCCGCTGCGCACTCTGAGAATCACTCGCGCGAGGCTCGCCAGCGCGTACACCGTGACGACCAGTACGATTATCGTCTGGCTGTTTAATGCGCTTTCGTTAGACTGCTTTCGATAGCGATTGAACTCGAGGCCCATCAATCCAACCAACAGCAGCGGCATCGCCAGATAAGGACCCTTCTCCCAGTTCAAAACGCCCGCAAGCGGTATCAATACGAAGATGAGTAGCGACGCGGCAAGCAGGAGCCAGATCTGGCCATAGCTGGCTCGGCCGGCATCGCTCACACTGAGGTCCGCCAGGGAAAGGCGGGCCGGCACTACGTCCCGCTTGCGGCGTGTGAGTAGCAGGCTCACCGTCGCGATAATCGCGGCAACCGACCCGACGCGCACCGCGGCGCCTATCATCTGCGTTATTGATTGCAGAGGCTGATCGAAACCGGAAACGCGTTTGTTGAAATAAACCAGCTCCGGCGGCAGGTGTCGAAAGAAGAGTAGACTGTCTTCGGCAAGAGTTTGCCAGCCAACTCGCGACAAGATGTACCCATAGACTCCCAGCACAAGCACCGCGGCCGGCACCACGAACTTTGCCCCTAAGGAAATCGTCCGGCGAACATTTGGATAGCCCGCTAACGCGACCGCAACGACTCCAGCGCTCACTGCCGCCAGTCCCATCTCAGTCTTCGCCAACATCGCCAGACCGGCTGCGGCGCCCGCCAGCGCCAGCGACACATTGCCGCGGCGAGAGGATGGCGAGACGCCTGCGGTGATCACATCTTGATTCGATGTTGACCGGCTTGCGTCGCGTCGTTCGACAAAGCGCACTAGCAGAGCCAGCGACGCCAGCCCGAGCGCGCATCCGTGAAGAGCCGAATAAGAGTACGGAAGAATGTAGTTACCAGCTTGCTTGAAAGCGCACAGCCACATCACGCTCAGCGTCGCCGCCGCTGAGGGCACAGGTCCCATGAGCCTCCGGGAGAGCCAGTAGACCAGCGCGAGAATGAGCAGAGCGCTAACGATGCCGTCCGCGTATAACACAGCCAGCGATGGACTAAAGATCCTATAGAGCAGCGCATTGAGGTAAGGAGAAAGCGGCCCGTAGATATGACGCACGTCCGAATACAGCATCTGGTCGCGCGCGAGCCTGAGTGGCTGATTCATCTCGCGGCCGCAGTCTACGAGCGGGTTGCCCCAGCGCTCCCACGAGACGGCCAGGCCAAACATAAACGACACTGCGATGAGGGCGACCCAGGGCAGGTCGCGTTTGTTCATCTGAGTGGCCACGGTGAAGCGCGATTATAGGCGATGTCCGCGGCGGTGACAAATACTAAATTACTCGGTTTGTGGCGCCGTGTCGCGCGGTTTAGTTGCGAGCTGGGTTGCTTCAAAGAACTCGGTAGTCTGCTCGGTTACACTCGGCGGCTCTTCCTGGAGAAGCGCCGAATTCGGGTCCCCGATCGACTCAGACTTCGGTGTCGCCGCAAGACTCGTCCGGCGTTTGGGCGATATCATCTGAAGAAATGGATAGCACATCAGGCCCATTCCGAAGAAGGCTATCACCAGGGTGATCACCATCAAATACGGCGTGAACTCTCCAGCGAGTTGAATATGCTCCTTCCCAAGGATCTTCAAGCTCGACCCGAAAGCGGCGGCGCCTAACGTTAGAATCATTCCCCAGATTAGCATCGCTCGCTGATGACCGTGAAACAAGGCTTCATCGGGTCGTTCCGCTTTCGCGATATTACTCTGAGCGCCAAGAAGTATTGCAACTGCCTGCAGCTCCATCCCACATGACCGGCAGAACTTTTGGTCCTTTGAAGGCTCCGCTGAGCAATTGGGACAGTACATCGCCTACCTCCCTCGAACACTTCGAATCGCTGCGGTGTGTCATCTCTCCCGCACGCTGCAACCGCGGCTAACCAGACGAACTAACGTCTCCGCTTGCCTACATGTTTCCGCTTTTCCGGCCGCTGCTGCGACTAGAGATACTCGGGTTTGATCAATTGATCTCGGCGAAACCCTTGCGCCAGTCTGTATGTCAGCAAATAAAACAAGGGCGACCGAAACTCATGATGATGTCTGAAGATATCGAGTGCAAGGTGAAGCACGTAGCCTGATAGCAGTCCGATCAACAACGGCGTTCGCGAGTTGAGGGTCACGACGGTAATCAACGCCAGCAGTTCGTAGGAGTGAAAGATCAGCGGCAGACGAAGCAGTTTGCGCGGACGAAAGTTCTTGACCAGCGACGCGCTGATACGGTCCATCGTCGAGTTGCTGCCGGGTCCAGAATCTACGGGCTTTTGCTCTGCGGGCTTTTGCCTGAACGGAGCGCCGTGACGCATTGACCACCATTGATCAATGACGTGATCGGCGTCAATCAGGAAGCCGCCGATCATCGAGCCCGCCAGCGCCGCGCTCGATCCGGTAGCCCAGTAGAGCGCGCCGCCTGCGGCAAGTGACGACCAGAAATGATGCTTCGGCTTCATTGCTTCCCTTACTCGATTGAACGGCGATTGTTATACTCCGGCGTGGCATAGCCTGGGAGCGCAGGCATCCCTGCCTGTTTTGCGTTGCGTGAGAAGAAGGCAGCGCAGGGATGCCTGCGCTGCCAGGCTATGCTACTTCGGAGTATACGGCTGAAAGCATCGATCTCCTAACTAGAGGACACGAATGGCGAAGCTCGACACAACAAAGTCAGAACGTCTCTTCAGTCGCGCGCAACAATTGATCCCGGGTGGAGTAAACAGCCCGGTCCGGGCGTTTCGTGCAGTTGGCCGCTCCCCTCTATTCCTCCGCGAAGCCTCGGGCGCTCACATTACTGATGCTGACGGCAACCGCTACATTGATTACGTGGGTTCCTGGGGGCCGATGATACTTGGCCACGCGCATCCTGTGGTCATCGAGGCTATCCGCGAAGCCGCCGCCCGCGGAACCAGCTACGGGGCGCCCACTGAACTGGAGATCGAGCTTGCCTCTGAGATCAGCTCCGCCTTTCCCTCAATCGAACGAGTGCGGTTGACCAGTTCCGGCACCGAAGCAGCGATGAGCGCGATTCGTCTGGCGCGTGGATTCACAGGACGCGATCGAATAGTCAAGTTCGAGGGCTGCTATCACGGCCACAGCGACAGCTTGTTGGTGAAGGCCGGCTCGGGGCTGGCGACGTTTGGAACACCCGACAGCGCCGGCGTCCCGGCCGACTTCGCGCGCAACACGATAGTGGTTCCGTTCAACGACGAAGCCGCGCTGGACAAGGTTTTTGAAGAGCAGGGAAGCGAGATCGCCTGCGTGATCATCGAACCGATCGCTGGGAACATGGGCTGCGTAGCCCCGCGCGCAGGCTACCTCGAAGCGGTCCGCGAAGTGACCTCACGACACGGCGCGCTTTTGATTTTTGACGAAGTGATTACAGGATTTCGCGTGGCCTATGGCGGCGCTCAAGAGTTGTATGGAGTGAGGCCTGATCTTACTTGTTTGGGCAAGATCATTGGCGGAGGACTTCCAGTCGGAGCATTCGGCGGGAGAGCCGATGTGATGGAGCGACTTGCGCCGCTAGGGCCGGTCTATCAAGCGGGCACGCTCTCAGGAAACCCGCTTGCCGTCACCGCGGGCCTGGCGATATTGAAGTTGTTGAAAGACTCAAACCCGTATGAAGAACTCGAACGTCGCAGCGCGAGATTAGAGCAAGGCCTGCGCAGGGCAGCCGCTGAAGCAAGCATAGCCTCGACGATCAACCGTGTTGGCTCGATGCTGACGGCGTTCTTCACCGAAGGCCCGGTGACCGATTGGCCCAGCGCTAAGAAATCCAACACAGATCAATACGCGCGGTTCTTCCGCGCTATGCTTGAAGAGGGTGTGTACCTCGCGCCTTCGCAATTCGAGTGCGCGTTCGTTAGCCTGGCGCACACGGATGAATTGATTGAGAGAACGATCGAGGCAGCACGCTCGGCGATGCGGGTAGCCGAAGGTTTCAACTGACCTCATCCTCGCCAAGCGCATCGACAAACTGACGCGGCGTCAGAACACGAACATCGAGACGAGCTTTCGCAGGAAAATGTTTAAGGTTGCCCGTCACGAGGCAAAGAGCAAGTGACGCCTTAGCTACGGCGAGAAACGGTTCGTCGTCGGGGTCAGGAAGCGCCTCAGGCCAGGACTCCGGCGTCACAAGAAGAGCGCTCTGCTCAATATGCTGTAGAGCGTCCTCGGCTTCCGTTTGATTGATTTGCAATTCGGGACGCGCCAACACGTCGCGATATTCGGCAAGTATTCGCTGGTCGCACGCAAACTCGATCTCACCCGCAGTGACAAGACCAACTATTTGTCCGGGCGCCGCGCGATGGGACAACAAACCGGACACCAGGACATTCGTGTCCAACACGATTCGGATCAAGAGCGCCGCTTCTCCGGAAGTGTGTTTCGCCTGCGTTTGGCCTTTCTCGTCTTTGCTATGACGCGGTCAATCTCTGCGATCGTCATTCGGTCGCGGCCGGTCTTGCGTGCGCGCTGGCGAATGGATTTAAGCGCAAGCTGAGCGCGGGCCTGCCGGATAGCGCTGGCAGTTTCATCCAACGTTGCGCTATTTACGGGTACGAGCAATGCGATCGGTTCCCCGCTGGCAGTGAGCACAGCTTGCGGCTCTCGCGAAATGATTTCTCGAAGTTCGCTGGCCTTGCGGTGCAAGTCCTCGGCGGTGAATGCTTTCATGTCGAAACAGTAGCATCCTCAGGCACTGATGTCACCAACGCAACGCACCAAGAAGAGTGGTGTGCCTTCGGCCTGCTTGTTATCGTAGCGGATGCAGTCGCGTTATCTGCCGTTCGCTTCAATCCAGATCAACCTCGACTTCACTGTTTTGACGGGGCGCTCTTCGTGGCGGAGTGGCCGATCGGATAGAACCCCGGCAACTCG
>JBBPIG010000064.1 GCA_038040445.1 Acidobacteriota bacterium
GGGGGTGTGTCTCTGGCTCGCCCCCCCTCTTTTATTTTTTTAATTTTTTTTTTCGCCAAAGCCCCCTCCCCGCCGCCCCCCCCCCCCCCCCCCCACCGCGAGCTTGAGTCATGCATTGCTGATGACCGATGACCAATGACCAATGACAATCAATTTATTTTTCGCGAGCGGCTGAAGCTTTCGTAGCCCTGTGCGCGCGCTTCCTGTTTAGCCGCCGCGTAGCCGCGCTCTTCGCTGCGGCTGATCTTCTTGTGCGCGTGCAGACCTTCAAGGATCAACTCGCACACCGCCACCAGCAGTTGCGGATCGGACTTGTCAGCCAATCCGGACTGGACGGCGGCGGCGGCCAACCCGTTTACGTTGCGAAAGCTCTTCAGGCAGAGATCGGCGCTGTCGGTTTCGCTCACTCTAATCGCGCCGCCATCATTGAACCAGGCGATGATCTCGGAACAATCGACGTGCTCGAAGTACTCTTCGAAGGTCTTTCCGACCGCGGTCCTGACCAGATCGCGCGCGACGTTGGCCGCTCCTCGTTGTTCACCTTCGTATTCAAGCTCGAGCTTTCCGGTAATCGACGGAAGGGCCGCGTAGATGTCGCTTATGCGCGGGACGATGGCAGGCTCGCCAGTCGCAAGGCGGCGGCGCTCCGCGTTTGAGATGACATTCTCTATCGCTGAGATCGGCAGCCGCTGGCTTACGCCCGAGCGCTTGTCGACACGTTGATCCGTGCGAGCTTCAAACGCAATCTGTTCGACCGCGCGCATTATGAACTCAGGGACGTTGAGCTTTTGTCCGTCGCGGCTCAGCCAGGCTTCTTGCCTGGTGATTTCAACGCCCTCTTCGACGCTGGCGGGATAGTGGGTGTTGATCTCGGAGCCGATGCGGTCCTTGAGCGGCGTGATGATCTTGCCGCGAGCAGTGTAGTCTTCGGGGTTCGCCGAAAACACGAGCATTACATCGAGCGGCATTCGAATCGGATAACCCTTAATCTGAACGTCGCCTTCTTGCATGATGTTGAACAAGCCAACTTGCACCTTGCTCGCCAAGTCAGGCAGCTCGTTTATGGCGAAGATGCCTCGGTTAGCGCGGGGCAGCAGCCCATAGTGGATCGTCAGCTCGTCGGATAGAAGATGCCCCCCACGAGCCGCTTTGATCGGATCGAGATCGCCAATCAGATCGGCTATGGTCACGTCAGGCGTCGCCAGCTTCTCAATGTAGCGCTTGTCGCGAGAAATAAACGTCACCGGAGTTTGCCCGCCGCGTTCTTCGATCATCAACCTGCACGCCTTGCATATCGGCGCATAGGGATTGTCGCTTATCTCACAACCCTCGATTGCGGGCATCCGCTCGTCGAGCAGCCCTGCAAGCTCACGCAGTATTCGGCTCTTCGCTTGTCCACGAAGCCCGAGGAGGATGAAATTGTGCCGTGACAACAAGGCGTTGACGATTTGAGGCACCACCGAATCATCGTAGCCGACGATCCCAGGAAATATCGTCTCACGCCGATTGATCTTGGCGATCAGATTCTCGCGCATCTCGGCTTTCACAGAACGATGGCCGATGCGCGATTCGTTAAACTCGCTCGACTTCAGGTCGGCGATGGTGCTTGGAAGGTGCATTAAATCCGGACCTCAGACTTTGATCGGGAGAAATCTCCGTGCTTATCCGCTCGTGAGTGAACTTTAGCCTCGCCTCTTGTGTCTGTAAACCCCGGGAACAGTTCAACACAAAGACACGAAGACACCAAGGGCTTCCGGTCGGTTGGGACTCTTTGTGTGCTTTGTGCCTTTGTGTTTGCGCTTCGGATCAGTCTTTGCCGAAGATCTTCTTAAAGACTCGCAGGAAGCCGCCGCCCTTCTTCTTATCTTTGTCGTCGTTCTTCTTCTTATCGTTTGAGTCCTTGTCGGAACTCTTCGCGATCGTTGGCTGAGCTTTCTGGTCCTTCTTCAGATCGGAAGGAGGCTGAGGCTTGGCAGCCTCCGCAGGCCGCGCGTCGCTTACGGTCTTCACTGCGGGAGGCGCTTCAGGATTCTTCGGAGGCGAAGGAGCAGTCCTGTTGGCATCGGCTGAAGGCGATCCCTTGTCGGCATCTTCGGCGGCGAGCGCTGCAGCCTTTGGATTTGGCGCGGCTCCTCCAACGTTGGCGTTCGCCGGCGCCTTGTCCTTCTTCCTCACCTCGGGAACCACTGTGTCAGCGGAAGCGATCTCGGGCTCAGCGCTGACCACCGGGGCGCTAACGTTAGCCGCGCTCTCGGCCGACGGGGCCTTAGGCAGAGATGGAGTTGGCTGAGGCTCTGAGTTCACCGACGGGGATGACACACGAGCCTTGGGCAGAAAGAGTATCGATGCCGCGGAAATAACAAGCGCCCCGACCAGCAACCCCACTCCAATGAGGGACCACCATTTGTTTCGCTCCTGCACCGCACCTTCTCGCGCGAGCCGTGCGCCGTCTATGTCGCAAAAGTTCAGCTCATCCGTGAAGGAGTCGTTGCAGACAGGGCATATCTTCATGGTCGTCTCCGGCTGACTGATCTAAGGCAAGTGTGTGATGACGGGGCCTATTGTACCATCATGGCAAATGGGGTTCAAACATCGCTTCAGCAAGCAACAAAGAGCTGGCCTTATGTCCAACCACGCCGCATTGTGCTCCGTTGCAAGATTTGGCTAAGTTGGCGCATTTGACGGATCGGACGAATTGCGCGCAGTTCGCGAATTTGACGACGTTGACGAAAGACATCGTTTGCGTTTTGCGGTAGTCTCCCCGCGCTGGCGAGTTCCCCTTGTGGGCGAGTGAGCTTCATCGCCCGGCGGAGCAGTGACGATTCCGAAGCAACCCGAGAGACGAAGCCAGCGCTTGACGCGGTGGCGTGACAGGCTGGGTGTGGCTTCAGGCGAAGGAGAGACGATGTCGAGACGAACGAGCCGGCACAGTCGCCAAGGTTTCGCGACGCGGCGCAAGGGTCAGATCACCATCGTGGTTGTCGTTGTGTTGAGCTTGTTCGCAGCCTGGACGATGCTGGCTTACTCGGGTGCGCTCGACTCGGTCTTTAGGCAGAAGCGTGATAAGAAGGACGCAGTATCGATTGCGAGCTTCAATTCAAACAGTCCGTCGAAGGAGTACGTCTACGCCGGCGGAAGACTTGTGGCTACCGAGGAACCTGCTGCAACCAGCGCAACACAGCCTGCGAATCTCGCGGCGCTGGCTAACACGGTTGGACAAGTTCATCTGACTTGGGACTGGTCGCCGGCCCTGGGAGAAGCTCTGGATCACTTCGTGGTCGAGAGGCGTCTGACGATAACCGGTCCGCCAACGCTGCTCACGCCCTCGCCCCCCACCGCCCCGAATTTCGACGATTCCATCAGCTTCGGCACGGTCGATTCTACGGGCACTATCACCGGCTCGGTCGTGACTTACCTGTACCGGGTGCGCGCCGTCAACACCGCCGGCAGCACGTCTGAGCCTAGCAACGGCGACTTAATGACTACGATCAACTACAGCCAGGACGAGATTCAACAGCAAATAACCACCGTCATGAAACGGGACCTCGCTGAACTCCGTGTGGCGGTGAATGCGGTTCGAGAGGCTGCGGGACTTAATTCATTCGCAGGCTGGACTAATCCCGACCTTTCACAGCCTAGCATTACTATTAAGACCGAGAATATTGCTGAGTTGCGAGGGAAGTTCGACGAGGCCTTTAGCGCCCTTAGCGTCATTAACCCGCCGACACAACCCGCTTACATGGACCCGACGCTGCAAAAGCAGTTCACTCCGGTCCGGAAAGCTCACTTCAATGAGCTCCGCAAGAGGGTCAGGCACAGGTCTACCTAGCGGCGCCGGCTAAAACAGCAACACGCCATCCGCAAGTCATGAAAAGGAGCCGATACTACAATGAACGAACTCAGAAGAACGAAACGCTTTCAACGCTCTATCTGGGCAGCTATCCTGCTCGTGTTCGGTTTTCTCTTATGTCAGCAAGACACGGCGCTGGCCCAGGTTACTGGATCTGGGACGATAAACAGGATACCAAAGTGGACCCCAAGCCCTACTGCGCTGAGTGATTCCGTTATCACCGATCTAAACGGCAATATCGGCATCGGCGCTGCAACACCCAGTGCGCTGTTGAACCTTCGCGTCCTCTCAGGAGATGTCATTGAGCGTCTCTCCAACGCAGGCAGTAGTGGCGGGGAGCTTGACTTGCGATATAAGTACGAAACTTCACAGCACCGCATAGGCTTCACTGATTCCAATGGCACCTGGCTCTTCTATAGTCAGTATGCTAGTCCGAACACAGGGTCGGTAGGGTATTTTCCGGGCAACGTCGGCATCGGTAATACAAACCCTCAGGTAAAGCTCGACGTCACGGGCAACATCAATGCTTCTGGCACCATTCAAGGGGGTAACGTAATCGCAAAATACCAAGACGTAGCCGAATGGGTTCCTGCGAGCCGCGCCATATCTGCCGGAACTGTCGTTGTCCTCGACGCTGAGCGGTCTAACCACGTGCTTCCATCCACCAGTACCTACGACACGCGCGTTGCTGGAGTCGTCTCTGCCCGCCCGGGGGTGTTACTTGGGGAAGGCGGCGAAGGCAAAGTCATGGTAGCCACCACTGGCCGAGTCAGGGTCAAGGTCGATGCGACCAACGCTCCGATTCGAGTTGGAGACTTACTGGTCACCAGCGACAAGGAAGGATTCGCGATGCGCTCCCAGCCGCTTGATCTTGGCGGGACTCCGATTCACCGCCCCGGCACGCTCATCGGCAAAGCTCTTGAGCCGCTTGAAAAAGGCACCGGTGAGATTCTGGTCCTGCTCAGTCTCCAATAGCAGTGACCTTGGGAACGCCTTAGCATACGTGAAGTTGCTGACTGAACAGCTAGTCAAGCAGGACCGAAAGCAAACCACAGAGCGGGTCGAACAAGAGGAGACAGAATCATGCCATTCTCAAGACATAAGATCAGGCGTGCGCATCAAAGAAAGCATTCCGGGCCGTCTCGCTTTATGGCGCTTATGGTAACCGGCGCGATTGCGGTTTCTCTGTCGCAAGCCCTCGCTCGCACCGCAGGAGAGCAAGCACGCAACGCGATGGACGCCGCCGTCAAGTTCTTAGCTAAGAGTGCTTCTAAGAAGGCCCAGACCTTCAGCTCACAGGACTTCAAAGGCCCCTCAGACCGCGCATCTGAGATCAGACACCTGCGGCTGTGCCCAAGAAAACTTCTGCTATACGTGGGCGAGGCCTTCACGCTTGTTCCGTTGCCGCTCGACCGGAACAAAGAGGTGGTACACGGAGCAGCTTTGATCTGGGAGACGAAGGACCCCAACTTGGCAAGCGTTTCTTCTTGGGGCGAGGTTTCAGCAAGTGCCCCCGGACACACCCAGGTTGCCGTTAACGCCGGCACGACGAAAGCGCATGTGAACGTCGAGGTGCGCGCGGGGTTGCGACCCAGACTTAGCGATCGCAGGCAGGGCGATTTGGATTGGGACGCGGAACACGGCCACGATTGCGACGACCCGGAAGCGGCACAGATGGCCGAGCCTCAACCGACGATCGCAGCAAATCTTATCTCAGCAGCGACTGCTTCTGCTGGCACGCTCGCCGGCCGTGTCCACACGGACTCGGTCAGCGATGAGGGTCGAATGAGGGCCCGGCAATCATTCAAATCGCTGGCTCAACCTGCCGCGCTCCGTCAAACTCGTTCGACGACGAAGCATACGGTCAAGTTCACAACGGGGGCAGGTAACCTGACCGGCAAGGCTTTAGGTCGCAGCCCTTTTCTAATCGAGCCCATACTTGATGGAGATAATCCTGATTCTACAGCCACAGCGGCTGCCGCACCCTACAATGCGGTCGGCAGCCCGCGCTTCGGTGCGGTCGAGTTTTCGCAGGGTAGCGTGACTAAGACTAAGAACTTACTCGGCAGCTACGACTACGTGTTCTCTGCTCCGGTGCTTGGGCTGCCGGGCCGTGGCCTCGATGTGAATCTTGCTTTGACCTGTAACAGCCGCGTGTGGAGCAAAGAGCCGGGCGGCATGATGTTCAATTATGGAAAAGGATGGCCCGCCCCCGGATGGACTATCGGCTATGGCCGGCTGGTGGATAACTATGATGGCGTTGGAAACTGGCTGCTGATCCAGCCCGATGGCACTCGCACCCACCTTCAATTGCAAAGCGGGATAGCAAGCTCGACTGACGGGTCGTTTATCACACTGAATCCCTTGAACGGCAAGCTGCGCTATCCGGACGGGACGTTGGTCACCTACAGCAATGCGCAGAATTTCCGATGGCTACCGGTCAGCATCCGTACTCGCAACGGCGATCTGATAACGATCGGCTATCGTCAGTATCAAAAGCACGCCGATCAGCCGAACTACTTTCCGGTCCGGTGGGCCATTGACCAAATTACAGACACGCTGGGGCGGATCATACAATTCCACTACTACGGTGACAGCGGCTACGCGGCGGATACCACAGGCGCAAAGCCTCAGTTTGCGCTGGCGGCGGTGACCGCTCCCGATCAGGGCAGTGGCGCCAGCACGCTAGTGCGCATCGAATATCAAACAATCACACTTCAATACAACTTCAGCGTGCCGGTGGACCAGAACAGCAACCCGGCTTCAGGATCACAGATCACCGTAATGAAGAGAATCTACTATCCGGCGACCGGACGGGGCTTTCTGTTTCTGGACTACAGCACCTACGGCATTGCTCGTCGCATCTCGGTGCGCAACAACATGACCGGAGCGGCTGGAGCCATCACCGATGGGACCCAGATAGCCTACACCAAGTACAACTACACCACGATCGACCCTTTGGATCCCTATGACCGGAATCAGGTGGGCTTGCTCAACGACTCGCCTCAGTACACGACGCGGAGTGAATGGTGGCAGGGGAAGATCGATGGAGCCGCCGAAACTGCATACAGCTACTCGCGGTTGATTGACAACGTTAATCTCAAAGAAATTGACACGGTGAGTGCGCCGCCGGGTTTGCAAGTGGCAGATATGGTGACGACGACCG
>JBBPIG010000065.1 GCA_038040445.1 Acidobacteriota bacterium
CAGACTCCCGGAGACTACTGCAATTACACAAATCAAAAACCATCTATCATAGAAGAGTTCTTTCAGCGGGTACCCTCGCTGGATAGAAAACACGGCTCCAAGGACAACTAAAAGTAGAATTGGAACAAAGACCCTGGCGCCGAAAGTATCACGGATAAAACTTAAGATGTCAGTAACCACGCCGATATTTCCCCTAGCTTACCATTCACCAGCAAGCTAACTGTGTGTAGCTGGTTTTGAAATAAGATTTCGGCTTCATTTCTTTTCCGAACAAGAACAGACGGCCGTATCCCGGTAAACCTTACCGGCTCACGCATAAGGCTGCAAGGCCGGGGGACGCCGGAAGTTTATTCGGTTTCCGGATAAGAACTCCCGGACCCATCCACTCAAAGCCCACCGGCTGGACTCCTGACTTCGTCTGCCGCCCCGGTTCAAGACGAGAGTAGTATCGTCGTCTTTACATCTGTATTTTAAGATCTGGGTGTCAGGTCTCACTCTACTCAAACTTCTTGAACACCAGCGCCGAGTTCTTCGACCCGAAGGCGATACAGTTGCACAGCGCGGCGTCGATGCGGACTTCCCGCCCGTGATTAGGCACATAGTCGAGATCGCATTCGGGATCGGCCACCTCGACGTTGATCGTCGGAGGCGCGTAGTTGTGCTTCATCGCCATCAACGTCGCTATGACCCCCGCCGCTCCCGACGCGCCTTGCGCGTGACCGATCATTGACTTGGTTGAGCTGGCGGGAATCTGCCGCGCGCGATCGCCGAAAGCCATGCGCACCGCGGCAGACTCCGTGCGATCGTTGATCTTGGTCGCAGTCCCATGAAGATTCAAATAGTCGATTTCATCCATCGTGAGCCCGGCGCGTTCGACCGCCATCCGCATGGCTCGCGCGGCGTCGTGACCGGTCGGCGCGATCTGCACTCGATGATATGCGTCACAGGTCGAGGCGTAGCCGGCCAACTCGGCATAAATTCGCGCGCCGCGACTGAGCGCGTGTTCGAGTTCTTCGAGTATCACAATCCAGGCGCCTTCGCCGAGCACGAACCCGTCGCGATCCGCGTTAAATGGCCGCGAGGCCCGCGATGAATCGTTGTTCCACTTCGTCGTGACCGTGCCCATTCGGCAGAAGGCGGTCATCAATCCGAACGTTATGCAAGCCTCGACCCCGCCCGACACGACTGTATCGATCTGACCGAGCCGGATCGCGTTCCACGCGTATCCCATCGCGTCGGTCGAGCTGGTGCAGCCGGTCGAGAGGACGTGACTCATGCCGTGGAGCTGGTAAGCCATGCTTATCTCGCTCGAAAGCATGCCTACGAACGACGCGACGATCGAGTAAGGGCTGACTCGGCGATAAGCGGCATCGTGATCTCCACGGTCGTAGTACTGCTTGTACTGGCGCTCGGCGAACTCGATTCCTCCGGCTCCGGTTCCGATGATCACGCCGATGTTCTCGCGTTCGGATGGGGTTAACGCCGCGAGCTTCAGCCCTGCGTCTTCGGCGGCTTCATCGGTCGCGAAGAACGCCATCGGCACCGCGCGTTGCACGCGATCTTTGTCTTTCTTTGAAATGTAGCGGTCAAAGTCGAAGTCTTTGATTTCGGCCGCGACCTTACAGGACAGCTTTGATGCATCGAACAGAGTGATCGGACCGGTGCCGCTCACGCCGCCGGCGGTAGCTTCCCAGTAAGCTTGGCGGCCGATGCCGTTGGGACTGACGGCTCCCATTCCGGTGACTACTACGCGCCTTAGACTCATCAAATCCGCCTCCGGTTGGTGTGGCTGCATCGCCCCAAGCTAACGAGTGGTTGATTGTACGACACGGCGGTCGCATTTATCCACGCGAGCGGCGAACTCGCGCGACTATGACTGGGCGAGTCGTTCGAGTAGTGAACGAGCGAGGTCGCAATCACGCTTGTTCTCGAATACCCACTCGGCATCGATCGGATGCTCGATCACCTGTTGAAGAAAGGAAGCGGCGCGGTCGCGCTCGCCGTTGTCAATCGCCAGCTCGGCGGCGTAGGTCAACGTCACGCTGTTTGAGGGGGCGATTTCAAGCGCGCGTTCGAGAAGCTCGCGGCTGCGTTTGCGGCTGCCACCCAGAATCCTCGGCGCTTTGTGTTCGAGCCGTCCGAGCACACGCAGCGGTCCCGCGTCATGATAACTTTCGCTGATAGCAGCCGCCCTCTTCAGCTCGGCGCGGGCCCACCGAAGCGCTCGCGCCCCTCTTATGCCGCGATCGACCTCGGCGAAAAGGGAAAGGTTTACCCCTACCCAGAAATGCCCCTCGACTCGCTCGGGATTGAGGGCGATGGCGCGTTCGCCTGCGCCGATGCCGGCGCTGTAGAGCTGCTTGCCGGAGTCGCGCGAGCCGGCTTGCTGACCGAGGAAGAAAAGCGCTCGCGCAAGGCGCCACTGCACCTCGTAACGGTCGCTGCCGCCTCGCGCGCCTGAGAGCATCATGACAGACTCTCTCACCGCGCCGGGCTCCGCGCGTTGTCTGTACAGTTCGTCGGAACGACCGACTACAGCGAGAAGATCATCGGTGGGCATACGCAAGAAGCATGATGTAATTTCCGATTTGCGATTTGCGATTGCCGATTTCAGTGGTGCGGTGCAAGGTCGGCAATCGGCAATCGGCAATCGCAAATCGGAAATTCCCGGTGGTGGTATTCCGGCCTTTTTTCACGCGCTCTCTACCTCGACGCAATCTTCTTCAAGTGCTCGCGGGTGAAGATCGAATCGCTCAAGTTCTGATCGTACTTCACCTCGACGGCTTCAAAATCAATCTTCTTAAGCCGGGCGCGATTGTCGATGCTCCAGCGCAAGCGAGTCCAATGACCGGCGATCTGCTCCATCTTGCTGACCGCGAGGCGGCGGGCCAGCTCGGAATGATTGTCGTAAAACTCTGCTTGCAGCGCCGCGAAATTTTGCTTTGAGATCAGCAAGACCAGACGGGGGAACTTTGACTCCGCGCCTTGTTTGAGCTTGCCGTCGAGGCGATAGACGGCTGTTGCTTCGTACGTGTCCTCACCGGCGAGGACAAAGTCGTATTTCTCCGGTTGACTCTCTGCGAGTTCTTGAGGCGTCAAACCGAACAGCGCGTCTTCACTTGTGGCGTCGGTGGCGACCAGGAAGCTATCGGTGCTCTGCACATAACGAACGGCTTCGATTCGGCCGTCAGGAAAGACCGTTATCAACCCGTCGCGGTCGCGTTCTTCAACCGGAGCGGTAAACTCGACCAACATCATAAGCCGTCCGTCCGGCTCACGCTTTCGATAGATGGTCAACTGGATCTGCCGCGGCGCGGTGAGCTCCCCAAGTCCAACTGATGGGCTCTGGCCGTTGATCTGCGCGCGCATCTTGATCGTCGAGTTGCGGCTGTTGTCGATCGCGCGATATCGCTCGATGATTTGCGCGGCATCGATCTCCGTGGAATGCGGGCTGTTTTCGTTCTTAGGATTCGCCGGACTTCCCTCTGGCTTCTTTTGGCATCCGGCCAATGAGATAAACATCAGACAGGTACAGGCTATGCGCCGACCCCTGGTCAAGGACGGCCCGCTGTAGTTCGCTCGGGGGGATGAGCTTTTGGCTGTTCGTTGGATTTCAGACTCGGCAAGATTTGGCATTGATGTGTCGGACGCGCTCAGCTTCATTCTTCCTTCTTTCCCAACGCCGCGCCTGCAAACAGTTTCGACTTCATCAGCACCGGCAGCAGTATCAGATCGGCCGCGAGGCAAGCGGCGATCGTCAGCGCCCACAGAAGCCCCGCTACGCGCAGCGGCACAAACGACGATAGCACGAAAATCAGAAAAGCCGCGATCAGCATGACATTAGCAAGGACCATCGGTTTGCCGGTCCGCAGCATCGTCAACCATATCGCCCATCCTTCGTCGGTTGGCGGCGGAATAGGGAGCCGGGCATCGGTAGATGAGGACTCGCGTTCGGCTACGCACTGCCGATAACGGCGGATCATATGTACAGCGTTGTCGACGGCGAGCCCGAGCACGGCGCTGGCGACAAGGCTCGTCGTTATATCCAGCGGGATTCCGCTCCAGCCCAGGAATCCGAAGTAGCAGATGATCGGAAGCAAATTCGGAATCAATGCGAGGAAGCCGGTTGCCAGCGAGCGGAACAGCGCAACCATCATCAAGTAAATCGTGACCAACGCGATCGCAAGGCTCGAAGACTGCGAAGCCGCTACCGCATCTGAGGCATCGTTGAGAAGTATGATTGAGCCAGTTGCTCGTTGCGAAATCCCTGCCGGAAGATTTACTACTGACCACGCGTCGATTTCGCGGGTCAGTCTTCGCAGCTCGTTGGAGCTGAACAAATTCACTCTGAGTATGATCACTAGTCGCGAACCGTCGGCGCTTACGAGACGAGAAAGCGACTCATCTTGCGAAAAATAGTCGTGGAATATTAACGAGAGCCTGCCGTAGTCACTAGGAATCTCCTCGGCCCCCTCAACGGTGTTGACGTGGGGGCGTGGCAATACGCTGTCGATGCGCTTGATAATGTCGACCGCCGAAATGCCGGCGTCGACTCCAGGCTGCTTAAGCGCGAACTGCTCGAGCGCCAAGGCCGCCCGCAAGAAGTCGGGGATGGTGATTGACCCGGGCGCCCCAGTGACCACCAACTGAACGGTAGCTGCGCCCGCCAGCCGCCGGTGAAACTTCTCGGCGTCCTGCACCGTCTCGCTCTTGCTCGGGAATATGTGCAAGTAGTCCGTGTTGAACTGGAGCCAAACCGCTCCTGCGCCAATCGCGATCGTTGCGGCGAAAGTCGTGATCAACACCGCGCGCCTCCGAAACAGTACCAGCGCGGTGATGTTGACCAGCGATTTGTTCAGCCATGTCGCATAGTCGTTTCGCCGGGGGCCAGTCTTGCCCAGGGCTTCGCGTGGAAGCAGCGAAAGCGCGGCCGGAATGAAAGCCACCGTTAGCACGAGCATTGCAAGGACGCCGAGCGCCTCAAAGATGCCCATGTCTCGCGCCGTCGGGACGGCGCTCGACGCCAGCGCGCCAAACCCCGCGGCCGTCGCCAAACCTGAAACAAGCACCGCCGGACCTATGAAGGTTAATCCGTCAAGCCATGCCACTCGCTCGCTGTCGGTGGTAGCCTTCGGATCAAGACCGCACATCGAGATCCGATACTGATTTAACACGTGGAAAATGTATGAGCTGCCGACTGCCATCAGCACAGTCGGCAGCGTCAACGTCGCGAGCGTAATGGGGCGGCCGAACAAGCTCATCAGCCCGATGGTCCAGATCAGTCCGATCACCAACGCAGCCATCGGCAGCGCTGCTCCCCAGAAGCTGCGGAACGCAAAAAGAAAAACGCCGAAGCACAGCACCGCGGCGATTGGCGAAAGCACCAGCATATCGCGAAGCATGCTTCGGATGGCGCGCGCATCGACGATGGGAACTCCGGACAGGAACACTTCATCGCCATCCGCTTCGGACTTTGCGACGCGTTCAACCTGTTCAGCTACCGCTCGAGTCTCGGCTTCGCCAAGTGCTTTCAGAAAAACATCCACGGCGGCCGTCTTACCGTCGGCTGAGACGTAGTGCCGCACGCACAACGGATCATTGGTGACTTCTTCCTTGAGTCTGTTGAGCTGTGCGGCGTCCGCTTGACGGAGGCTGCGCAGATCGATCAAGCGCCCTACGCTGATGCTACCGGCATCGCGGGTGATCGCTTTGACGTTGGTGAGGCTCATCGCCTCAGCGACTCCGCCAACAGCAGCGAGCCGGTTGGTCAAACGGTCGAGTCTTTCGAGAAAAGTCAGAGTGAAGACGTCAGTCGTGCTGACTCCTATTACGATTACTCGATCATCACCGAATATGCCGCGAGTCTCATTGTAGAAACGAAACGTCTCGTCCTTGCGGGCGAGCATTTCAGGTGAACCGTTGAAGCTGACCCCGCAAATGAGAATCACGGCCAGATAGCCGATGGTGATTGCAAGCGTCGCGGCGATGATGGGCTTGGGATGTAGAACAACGAACTTCGCGGGCTGGGTCATAGAGGCGGCTCGCGGCACTCGATTGATTGCGGCTGGGACTATACGGGATGACGGCGGAGGAGTCAAACAAAGGGTAGTGTCCTAATCTTGTGTTGGTCGACTAGGACACTATCGGGCGACCGCGTA
>JBBPIG010000066.1 GCA_038040445.1 Acidobacteriota bacterium
GCCAGATCGAGCTTGCCATCGCCATTGAAATCGCCCACCGCGACTGAGCGTGGGTTGTCACCCGTGCCGAAGTCGGTCTTCGCCCCAAAGCTGCCCGTGCCCGTGCCCAGCAGAATCGAGACGGTGGCGGCACCAGAGTTCGCCGCCGCCAGATCGAGCTTGCCATCGCCATTGAAATCGCCCACCCCGACTGAGAATGGACCGATGCCCGTGCCGAAGTCGGTCTTGGGAGAAAACACTCCGGAGCAGGCAATTGGTGTGGTGTTCAGCAGAATCGAGACGGTGTCGCTACCATTGTTCGCGACCGCCAGATCGAGCTTGCCATCGGCATTGAAATCACCCAACGTTACTAAGAATGGATTTAAGCCAGTGCCGAAGTCGGTCTTTGCCCCAAAGCTGCCCGTGCCCGTGCCCAGCAGAATCGAGACGGTGTCGCTAAAAAGGTTCGCCACCGCCAGATCGAGCTTTCCATCGCCATTGAAATCGCCCACCGCGACTGAGTGTGGATTGCTGCCAGCGCCGAAGTCGGTCTTCGCCCCAAAGCTGCCGGTGCCCGTGCCCAACAGAATCGAGACTGTGCTATTAAAGTTCACCGTCGCCAGATCGAGCTTGCCGTCGCCATTGAAATCGCCCACCGCGACTGAGTTTGGTTGGCCGCCCAGGCCGAAGTCGGTCTTCGGCCCAAAGCTGCCGGTGCCCGCTCCCAGCAGAATCGAGACGGTAGCGCCGTTGAGGTTCGCCACCGCCAGATCGAGCTTGCCATCGCGATTGAAATCGCCCACGGCGACTGACACTGGAATGCTGCCAGTGCCGAAGTCGGTCTTCGCCCCAAAGCTGCCCGTGCCCGTGCCGAGCAGAATCGAGACGGTGTCGCTACTAAAGCTCGCCACGGCCAGATCGAGCTTGCCATCTCCATTGAAATTCCCCACCGCGAGTGAGGATGGATCGTCGCCCGTTGCGAAGTCGGTCTTCGCCCCAAAGCTGCCCGTGCCCGTGCCCAGTAGAATCGAGACGGTGTCACTACCATTGTTCGCCACGGCCAGATCGAGCTTGCCATCGCCATTGAAATCGCCCAGCGCGACTGAGCTTGGAGCGCTGGCCGTGCCGAAGTCGGTCTTCGCCCCAAAGCTGCCCATGCCCGTGCCCAGCAGAATCGAGACGGTGGCGCTTCCTAGGTTCGCCGTCGCCAGATCGAGCTTGCCATCGCCATTGAAATCCCCGACCGCGACTGATTCTGGAGAGCTGGCCGTGCCGAAGTCGGTCTTCGCCCCAAACGAAACGGTTTGGGCCGCCACTGGTTTAAGCAGCCCGCCCAACATAACCACGAGCAGGCTGAGCGACAGAATACGCGAAAAAAGGATTAAGCTGAAGAAGTTTTGTCGTTGCATTTTTCAATCTCCTTTTACCTGACTGACTTGAATCACAAGGCGAGGACCGGCCGCTATCTAGCCGCGCTGCTTCTTGTCTGACATTACGATTCATTGAATATCCTCTTAAAACCTTGGACGGAAAACAGCGAGAGACTTATTCACTTTTTTTCTGAATAGTCACAGTTGGATTCGATCATTGCTATGTGACGGCCTAATAAAGGCCCCAAGACGGATGGGTTGATGGCAACGATTAGACTCCGATCATACCGCTCACCAATACCTTAATCGTGTCGCCGTTGAGTCAAGTTCGTGGTACCATCAGGGCATAACAGCACCTGGAGAACGGAATTCATGAGCCAGCGAATCACAGTCACAACTGATGCCTCGACGCCGCTCAAGCCATTGATCGAATCAGCCGTTCGAACCGAATTGCGCTATGGGCTATATTGATCTCCGCTTCAGGTCTTGGCATAATCAGCCAGAGATAAGGAGGCGCTGATGACGGAACTCGTGTTGACATCCTCCAAGAATCGTTCACTTAGGCCGCTGGTAGAGGCTGCGCTTCGAAACGAGCTTCGTATCCTGCAAGCCGGCATTCGCCGCACCGAGCAGCGATTGGAGTCTTTTGAAGAGCAATATGACCTGCCCTCAGCCGTTTTCATCAAGCGTTACGAGAATGACGAGTTTCAAGAGACGTTGGACTTCGCTGAATGGATAGGAGAGCATCGCTTGCTAGAGCGGCTGCGTGAAAAGGCAGACACCTTGGAGAGTGTTCATATTGCATGATGAGCCTATGAGCCCGCTGATCATCACGATCATCATTGCATTGGCTACCTTCATTATCAGCATCTTTGGCGCGAGCTGGCTCAATCAGCAGTCGATGAACAAGCGCATCGATGATCTACGCAGCTATCTTGATGCTCGCTTTGACGCCGTAGACGCTCGCTTTGACGCCGTAGACGCTCGCTTTGCTGCTCTAGACCCGCGCTTTGCGGCAATTGAGCAGCGGCTCGATCGAATTGAGCGTCAACTAGAAACCATCTACAAACCATCCTTACCCTCGCGTTAACATCAATGTGTCCGCTCGATGTGTCCGCTCGCTTTCCTCGGAGCCTGCTTTCCTGCCAAGATCGTCACAAATCTTTTTGCGGCTTCGAGCGTTAACAACTAGAATAACTGCATCGCAGATCGTCATCGGGACGGAGAGCGCACTCATAACGGGAGCTGATACTTGGAACAGGTTGTAAGTTTTCTGTTCAATCACCGGCAGGCGCTCTTCTCAAAGAGCCAGTTCAGCTTCGGCGCTCGCCCGTCGATGCTCGTGCTCGTCGCGCTGATTGCCGGCCTCGCCTTGCTAGCCTACTTCTTGTATGCGGTTCCTGCCGTGAGGCTCGCACTGCGGTGGCGCGTGGCGTTGATCGCCCTTCGGTGCGCGCTGGTAGTTGTGATCCTCTTTTGCGTTATGCGGCCGGTGATTGTGGTGCCCTCGGTGATCCCGCAGTCGAGTTACGCCGCCGTTCTGATGGATGATTCGGCGAGCATGAAGCTTCCCGATGAAGGGAGTCACACCCGGCTCGATGCGGTTAAGCAACTGATGTCCGCGAACAGTGCATTCTATTCGGCGCTTGCCGACAAGTTCAAACTGCGCGTTTACAAGTTCTCCTCGGCCGCCGAGAGAGTGGAGAACGCGAGCGAGCTTTCAGGAGCTGGCGAAGAAACCAATCTGACTTCAGCGCTCGATCAGGCGGCGCGAGAGTCGGCGGGCTTGCCGGTTTCGGGCATCATCGTGATCAGCGACGGCGCGAACAATGCCGGAGCAAGTGACGACGATCGTTCCGGCAGTCTAGCGACGACGCTTGCGACGCTTCGATCGCGCGGGTTGCCCGTGTTCGCAATCGGGATCGGGCCCGACAGCCTGGAAGGCGACGTGGAGCTGGTTCGCGCGGCGGCCCCACGGCGCGCGCTGGCGGGATCGCCGGTCACTGCTGAATTACTGGTGAGAGCAAGCGGCGCGCGGAAGAGTATCACTGTCGATTTGAGCGAAGACAGTCGGTTGCTGCGCTCGCAGGAGATCCCGGTTCAGGGAGACGCGACGACCGTCGCGCGGGTGACATTCACTCCGTCCTCGCCCGGACTTCACCGCTACGCGCTGACAGTGAAGCCCGGACCCGACGATCCGGTTCCCGATAACAACTCGCAAGAGCTTGTCATTGACGTTGTCGATTGGAAGCCGAAGATTCTCTACATCGAAGGCGACCCTCGATGGGAGTACGCCAAGCTGCGCGAGTCCGTCGCCGAAGAGAAGAACGTTGTGCTCGTTTCGGTTTTGCGATCCGCCGATGGCAAGTTCTATCGACAAGGCATCGAGAACGCCGACGAGCTTGTGAACGGCTTCCCCAAGTCGGAGGAGGAACTCTTCAAGTACGACGCGTTGATGATTGGCAGCATTGAAGCGACGTTTTTCACCTTCGACCAGTTGAAGGCGGTCGAACAGTTTGTGTTTCGTCGAGGGGGGACGCTGGCGGCGCTTGGTGGATCGAAGTCGTTTAATATCGGCGGCTACGGAAACACGCCGCTCGCCGATCTGTTGCCGATTTATCTGAGCGGCGTGAAGGAGACTTCAAGCGAGAGCCAGACTTTCAAGGCCGCGCCGGCCGATCGAGGCCGCGACCACCCGGCTGCCCGGCTTGTCGACCAGCCCGACGCAAACGCGAAGGCCTGGGAGCAAATGCCCGCAATCACTCTGCCCGAGGTCATCACCGAGACCAAACCCGGCGCTTCGGTGATTCTCGAGGCGCGAAGCACAAAAGAAAAGAATCGAGTTGTACCGCTGCTCGTTGAAGAAAGATACGGACGCGGAAAAACTATTGCCCTGCTGGCGTCTGACACCTGGCGGTGGCGGATGATGCTCGAGTTCAAAGACAAGTCCTTCGAGACTTTTTGGCGGAACCTGATGCGCTACGCGGTTGAATCGTCGCCCCGCCCCGTTGAAGCTTCCACCGAAAAGAGCTTCTACGGCAAAAGCCAGCAGGTGCGAATACGAGCGGAAGTTGCCGACGAGAAGTTCATTAAGATCAACGATGCGACGGTGTCATCTCGCGTCACGACTCCGTCCGGACGCGTCGTCGACGTACCGATGAAACCAGCCGTCGAAGGCGGCTTCGAAGGCTACGCTTGCGCGTTTAATCCTGAGGAGGACGGCTTGTATCGCGTCGAAGTGACTGCGCGGCGCGCCGGTTCGAAACAGACAGCGTTGCTGGCGCCCGCGCAAACGAGCTTCATTGTCGGCCCGCTAAACCGCGAGGCGCGCGAGGCAGCTCAGAATCGCGAGCTGCTCAAACGCATCGCAAGCGAAACCGGCGGCGGCTACTACACGGCTGCGCAGACGGAGAAGCTGCTTGACGACATCACTCACCGTGAAGGCGCGAGTTCAATGCGGGTGAGCTATGATCTGTGGGATATGCCGATAAACTTTCTTCTAGTAGTGGGTCTTGCCGTAGGCGAATGGTTCATCCGCAAACGCAAAGGGCTCGCCTAGAAACGTTCAGTTTGAAGAGGCCGCAAAGCAGAAGGCAGAAGGCAGAAAGCAGAAGGCAGAAGGCAAAGCAGAATGCAGAAAGCAGAAGGCAGAAGG
>JBBPIG010000067.1 GCA_038040445.1 Acidobacteriota bacterium
GACGGCTCTTTTCCTACACCGATACACAACTGATACGTTTAGGCGGGCCGAACTTTCATGAAATCCCGATCAACCGTCCCGTCGCGCCCATGCACAACAACCAGCGCGATGGCTTTATGCGGCAGACGGTCAACCGAGGTCAAACCAGTTACGAGCCAAACACCCTCCGTGGCGGCTGCCCATTTCAGGCGGGCGCGGACATGGGTGGTTTTACCAGCTTCGCGGAAAGGATTGATGCCCAGAAGGTGCGCGCGCGTAGCACCAGTTTTTTCGATCACTTCAGTCAAGCGACGCTCTTCTACAATAGCCAGTCCGAGCCGGAAAAAAACCACATCATCAACGCATTGCGTTTTGAGTTAGGCAAGGTAGAGACGCCGGCAATTAGGCAGCGGATGCTGGGCTTGCTCGCGCAAGTTGACAAGACTTTGGCGCGCCGCGTTGCCGAAGGGCTGGGCCTCAGCGTTCCGGCTAAGCTCGATAAGCCTATAAATATGAGCATACCGGCCGATGGTAATCCACTGAGGTTTCAACCAAAGCGCGCTCCTCAGGAGATAACGGTTTCACCAGCGCTGAGCATGGTAAGTAGTCCCAAAGATACCATCAAGACGCGCAAAATCGCTTTTCTGGTTGCCGATGGATTTGACGATGCTGCCGTATTGAATATGAAGAAGGCGCTGATAGCGGCAGGAGCAATGTGCATGACGGTGGCCCCGAGACTCGGAGTCTTGACGGGAGCTGGTGGTGAAACAATCAAAGCGGACTTTAGTTTTCTAACCGGCTCGTCGGTTTTGTTCGATGCGGTTTATGTTCCCGCAGGGGCAGCGAGCGTGGAAGCTCTCAAAAAGGAACCCGAGGCCGTTAACTTCTTGAATGAGGCGTATAAACATTGTAAGACAATCGCGGCAACCGCTGCAGGAGTCGAGCTCCTGAATACCTCAGACGCGCGAGAGGACAGTACCGCCGGAGAGAACTCGGCGGGAGGGGGGCTTGCGGTCAATCACGGTGTCATCACCAGTCGCGGCGCTAGTCTGGATCGCGTGGCAACCGAATTCATTAAGGCTCTCGCTCATCATCGCCACTGGGAGCGCGAGCCAGGTTCATTGACAAACCCATGAGTCGAACGTATACCAGACAGGACCCACCGCTCATACACGAGAAACGAATGGCAAAGTGGTAAATTGTCTAACACGGAACAGCGCCTCTTCCATACCGAGGCGTATGAAGCGATCACGCCCCGGTTGCGCTGCGCGCGGATTGGGAGAACCAGTTGCGGCGCCGCCATGACGAGCTGGGCTTCCGTTATGTGCGCTTTCATGGCTTGCTCTCAGATGATATGGGCACGCTCATCTCGCACCAGGAAAGTCTCTTTACTCGTTCTTCAATGCGGACCAGATTTGTGACTTCCTTCTCTCAATTGGGATGCGTCCCTTCGTCGAACTGAGCTTCATGCCCACCGCGCTCGCCTCCGGGCGCAGTACGGTCTTTCACTATCGCGGGAACATCACACCGCCCCGATACTACCTGCAGTGGGCGACGCTGATTCATAAACTGGTATCTCACTGGGTTGAACGTTACGGTGTCGGTGAAGTGCGTGAGTGGTTCTTCGAGGTGTGGAATGAGCCGAACCTCAAAGCCTTTTGGACGGGCACGCAAGCGGATTACTTCAAGCTTTACCACTATACCGTCGATGCCATTAAGAGCATCAGGGAACGCTTCGAGTCGGCGGCCCCGCGATCGCCCTGAATGAATGGATTTCAGAGTTTCTGGACTACTGCGATAAGGAGAGGTTGCCGGCGGATTTCGTCAGCACGCACCATTATCCGACCGATGCGTTCGGCGAAGAGGGTGACGATACGTTGACCCAGTTGGCAAAGAGCCAGCGAAGCATTCTCCGCGAGCAGGCTCAAGACGCAAAACGCCGCGCTCGGGGCAAGCCACTCTACTACACCGATTGGAATGCGTCATCGAACCCACGCGATTCGCTGCATGATGAACCCTACTCAGCGTTTGCCGTGAAGACCATATGGAAGCAAACGGACTGGTCGAAGGCTACAGCTTCTGGACCTTCTCAGACATCTTTGAGGAGAACTACTTTCCCTCGCAGCCGTTTCACGGTGGGTTTGGGTTGCTGAACCTTCACGGCATTCCGAAACCGGCCTACCGCGCATTTGAGCTGCTGCACTCGTTGGGAAACGAGAGCTTGCTCGTTGACGGTCTGCATGAGACGGTCGATGCCTGTGTTGTTCGTGGAGTCAATAAGACAACGGTGTTACTCACCAACCATGCCTTGCCGCGCCGCTGCCTCGAGAAGCAGCGAGTGAGAATTCAACTAAGCAAGGCGCCTGAGCCGGCAAGCGCGCACGTGAAGCGAATCGACGAGGACCATGCGAACCCGCAACGACTGTGGAAGGATATGGGCGCTCCGGAGTATTTGAGCAGTGCACAGTTGGACAAACTCCAGGACGCATCGCAGCTAAAGCGAGAGCCGGTTGATTTCGAATACACAAGCGGAAGAATTGAGTTTGAAGTCACGCTTCCGGCGAACAGCGTGGCAGCGATCGAATTTGATTTTCCCAACTCCTAGTGTCATGTAACAAAGACTTCGCTAGCGAGTAACAGCCAGTCCTGTAAGGGCGGTCCTCCGTGGCCGCCCCTTCCCATGCGGTGTCATTCAGGGCAGAGAGGGGCGTCTACGGAGGGACCGCCCTTACGGGACCACCGCTATCGAGGTTAAGCTCCATTTTGTTGCGAGGTCTATGGTGAAGCCGAGACAACACTCTTACCCTGACAAGAAGCTCGAGGTGCTTCAGCGCCTTACCTTTGACTATTTCCTGAAGGAAACGAACCCCGAAAATGGCCTAGTCCCGGACAGCACGCGCCAGGGAGCGCCGTGCAGCATCGCTCCAACTGGTTTTGCACTCGCGGGCTATCCCATCGGCGTCGAGCGTGGATTCATCACGCGCGACGACGCGATTCGACGAACCCTCACGACGCTGCGTTTCTTCTGGAATAGCCCGCAGGGTCCGCAACCAGACGCCACCGGCTACAAGGGTTTCTACTATTACTTTCTCGACATGAAGACCGGCCGCCGCGTGTGGAATTGCGAACTGTCGACAATCGATTCGACGTTCTTGATCGCCGGAGCCCTGACCGCCGCGGAGTATTTCAATCGCGACACTGAAGATGAACGCGAGATTCGCACACTTGGCGACGCCATCTATCGCCGCGCGGACTGGCAATGGGCTCAGACCCGAGGAGTGCCTGTCACGCACGGCTGGAGACCCGAAAGCGGGTTCATCAAGTACCGTTGGCAAGGCTACAATGAGGCTCTGATTCTCTACATCCTCGGCCTCGCTTCGCCAGAACACCCGTTGCCGGAAAAGAGTTACAAGGCGTGGACCAGCACTTATGAATGGAGGATCCTTTACGGCCGCGAGTTTCTCTACGCAGGTCCGCTCTTCATTCATCAGCTTTCGCACATGTGGATCGACTTTCGCGGGATTCAGGACGGGTACATGCGCAACAAGGCGATCGACTATTTCGAGAACAGCCGGCGCGCTACTTACATTCAGCAGCAGTACGCGATCCGCAATCCAAGAGGCTTTGCAGGTTATGGTGAATACATTTGGGGTCTCACGGCAAGCGATGGTCCAGGACCGGCAAGCAAAAAGATCGGAGGCAAGCTGCGGCGATTCTACGACTACGAAGCGCGCGGTATTCCAAACGGCCCGGATGACGGCACGCTGGCTCCGTGGGCGGTGATCGCTTCACTTCCGTTCGCGCCTGAGATCGTGTTGCCGTCGATCCAATATTTCGACGAGACCTTCCCTGAGATGACCA
>JBBPIG010000068.1 GCA_038040445.1 Acidobacteriota bacterium
TACTGGAAAAAGCTGACGCAGTGATCGGCTTTCGCGCCGACCCTGAACTGCAAGCTAACCAGTTGCGGCGGGATGCATCGAATGCATTCACCCCTGTTCCGAGCAACCCAGATGCTTGATTTGACAGGTATTGGGGCAAGGGCGCGGCTACAAAACCCTAAAGCTGAAATATTCTTGCGCTTAACACCATAAATGAAGTGAGCGGCCGGAATTATATTTTGCATTACTCACTCGTGATTTTGCGTCAGTGTAGTTATGGGTATCTAAATTCAATCGAAGAGGTAAAAACATGGCTACGAAGAAGAAAGTTCCAGCGAAGAGGGCTGTCAAGCGAGCCCTTGCGGCAGTTGCGGACATTCCCGCATCGACTTCCAATATTCCAGCGCAGTTGCAGGAATTTCTCAACCAGACATCGGTCCCCAAGGACTTCGTTAACTCCAAGCAGCTTGTGCTGCTGGATCTGCGAACCCGCGTGAACGCGCTCAATTTGAGGCCCACCGTGGCGCTGGAGCAACTGCTGGCGAGCGTGAACCGCATCAAGCCAGCGCCCGTCCCAGAAGAAAAGTTACCGGAAGACATCAAGGCGTCCGTCCGTGCATTGAAACCCGAAGCGCGACGTTTCCACGGCGTCAAGCTCGAACTATCGTGGTTTCCATTTCCTGCGGTTACTTCTTCCTGCGCAGACAAGTTCGGATACATGTCGTCCGCTGCCACGCGAACAGCGACGAAGTTGCCGTTCAATGTCGCGACGCAGGCGCTCCTCGGCCAGCTCGGCAATCTGATGGGAGACGTCGGCCGCGATCCCAACCTCGGGTCTAACAACCCGGCTGACGCTGGCGTGTCTTCAATACCCGCGGGCTTCACGTACTTCGGTCAGTTCGTGGACCACGACGTCACATTCGATGTCTCGTCGTCTCTGGATGTCGCCACCGACGCGAACACGATTAATAACATGCGAAGCCCGGCCCTGGATCTGGATTCTGTATACGGGAGCGGACCCGGCTTAGACCCGTTCCTCTACGTGTTTCCTTCCGTGGGTCCGTCCACTGCGATAAAGTTCCAGACGGGCACGAACACAAATACCGGCCCGGGTGGACCTAGCAGCACCGGCGCACCCGGTGGCATGGTCGCGCAATCGCGCTGGGATGTCCCGCGCATACTGGGTACGAACACCGCCGTCATCGGCGATCCGCGCAACGACGAGAACCTGATTATTGTGCAATTTCAGCACGCGATGCTGCGCTTTCACAACGCCGTCGTCGACCTGCTGCTGGCGGCTGCGTTTGCGGGGGACATCTTCGCCGAGGCCAAACGGATTGTGACGCACCACTACCAATGGGCGGTGGTGAATGACTTCCTGAAGAGAATCTGCGGCGCCGCCGCTGTGACCAGCGCGATGGCGAGCGTAGTCGCTCCCGTTGGCAGCGCATTCCGCATGCCCGTCGAATTCGCCGTGGCTGCCTACCGGTTCGGCCACAGTATGATCCGCGACAGATACTGGGTGAATTTCAACTTCACGAACGCCACACTGGGACAGGTGTTCGAGTTCAATCGCAATCCGCGGCTGCCGGTGTTTTCCAATTGGGTCGTTGACTTCAACGCGTTCTTCGACACGGGCGTGCCGGTGCCGGTTCACAATAAGGCCAGGAGAATCGACAGCTTCCTGGCGAACGGTCTGGAGACGCTACCCGGGTTCGCAGGACTGATGGCGATTCTGGCAACGCGGAACCTCCGGCGAGCTTTGGCGCTTGGTCTGCCGAGTGGACAGGGCATGGCCAATTCATTCAGCATTGCGCCTATGACTGCGGCGCAGTTGACGTCGGGGTTGCCGGCGGCCGAAGTGACCGTGCTGAACTCCAGCGGGGGTCTGCTGAAGAGCAAGACACCCCTGTGGTACTACGTGCTTCGCGAGGCCGCGGTCCTCGGGGGCGGCAATCAGTTGGGTCCGGTCGGCGGCAGGATCGTAGCGGAGACGTTCGTCCGGATGCTGAAGCGCGACGCGTCCTCTTATCTCAACGTCCCTGGCGGATTCACGCCTATTCTTCCCTCGGTCACGGCTGGAGACTTCACGGTGGCCGATCTGGTGGCCTTCGCCGGTGTGACTCATCCCTAAAGTTCGGGCCGCGAGCGGAGGAAGCAGGGCAAATTGCATGGCCTGGGTTACAAGGCAGCTAAAGCTTTGTTTTCAATAAAGCATTGGCAGATTGCCTAATGGAAGGTGAGTTGACCTCTCCCGGCAGTGAAATCGCATACGGTTAAGGCAAGGAGGCTTTCCCTTAATCCAACGCCATCTAACAACTTAAGAATTCGTGCGGCGCGGCGTCCGAAGCCACTAGCTCCCGCAGCACCAAGCCGCCCGCACGATTCTGGGTTGATTGCGACACGAAGTCGCGTGAGTGGCTGTTGTGACTGATGCTTAGCAGGACTCAACCCGATGTTCTGCCATCGGTACTCTTGTCCCGGTAATCAGCTCCGGGGACAATGGAGCCTCACCCCCCAAGGATGGCAGCTTAATCGTGAGAAGCGGCTGCGACTGCCAGCATCGATGCGGTCGGGACCTAGGATCGAGTGGCAAGGGCAACACCTGTGAATCGCTGATAAATGTCGTAAGAATTGACAAGCCTAAGGTGCTGCCGCCTGTCATCTGACAGACAAAGGTTTGAACCAAAATGGTGTGTGGCCAAGTTCAGGTGCTTCATAGAACATGGCCCTCCTGACGGAGGGAGTCTGATTAGCCTTCGCTCCCAAGACTGATTGTGAGTTTCTGATGACATAGACTCAGCGGCCGGCTTCCCGGCACCAAAGGTTGTTCTTAATATGCGCCCGTGCCTGTATACTAAAGCGCGCACGACAGTAATAGAGAGAAGGAGAAAAGCTTTGCCATACTCAGAAATGCTGATCAAACCGATGAGAGAGGACCTAACAAACCTCGGAATACGAGAAACCAGAACTCCTGAGGCGGTCGACGCCGCGGTGTCCGCCGCGACGGGTACCATCATGGTGGTCGTCAATTCGGTTTGCGGCTGCGCTGCAGGGCGCGCGCGACCCGGCGTGGCGCTTGCCCTTCAGAATGAAGTCCGCCCACAGGATATGATTACCGTTTTTGCAGGTGCGGATATCGAAGCGACCGAAAGGGCGCGAAGCTACTTCAAGGGTTACCGTCCGTCCTCCCCTTCAATCGGTCTGCTTAGGAACGGGGAGCCCCTGTTTTTGCTCGAGCGGCACCAGATCGAAGGAAGAGAAGCTCCTGAGATTGCCGCGTTGCTCCGGCATGCTTTTAATCAGCACTGCATCGCCCAAGCCGGACAATCGGCCGTCGGCGACTAACATCATCGCGGCGCGATTGCCACCCTTCCAACGACCTTGAGCTCACCATCCTGCAGGAGGTCTTCTACGAACTGGCAGAAGCCAATCTCGCAGCATTGCTAAGCGCAGATCAGCGTGGTAAGTTCGGCGCATCGCAACTACCTCAGAAAGTTTGGCATTTGATCGCGGCGTGCGGCCGATGCTGGAAATTGTCTTACTGGAAAAAGCTGACGCAGTGATCGGCTTTCGCGC
>JBBPIG010000069.1 GCA_038040445.1 Acidobacteriota bacterium
ATTGGAAAATAGAACGGTGAGTAGTGTCCTAATTTGAATTAGGACACTTCCAGAACGGTGGATCACTACCGCCCAAGACCCGGTCATCGTGTATAATGACAACCCGAGTAAGGTGAATCCATTAGTACTACGCTAACATCTGCTGAGTCTGAAGCACTGGCCACTCTGCCGGGAATGGTCGTGCGTCTCGGCCCACTGCGGTCGCGGCTCACCGATGAAGACTTCGAGAAGTTCTGCGCGCAGAATCCCGAGCTGCGCATCGAGATGACTAGCGCGGGTGTTGTGATCATCATGTTGCCAGTCACTCCTGAAGGAAGCAGCCGCAACTTCAAGCTCACAGGACGCTTCGCAGCCTGGACAGAAGCTGACGGAACAGGCATCGGGTTTGAATCTTCAGCCGGTTTCACCCTACCCAACGGAGCCAAACGCTCGCCGGATGTTTCCTGGATGCGCAAGGAGCAGTGGGACGCCCTCACTCCCGAGCAGCGAAATGAATTCACTCACATATGCCCTGACTTTGTCGTCGAGCTGCGGTCGAAGACGGACCGTCTGCGTACTCTGCAAAACAAAATGAAAGAGTACATGGCAAACGGTGCGCAGCTTGGCTGGTTGATCGATCCGATCCGCCATCAGGTCCACGTCTATCACGCCGATTCCTCAGTCGAAATCCTCGATCATCCACAAGTCATCTCCGGCGAGCCCCTGCTGCCGGGTTTCGTTCTGAAGCTGGAAGGTCTCATTGATTGATTGGCGTTCTACGAGGACTAGGTCTCTCGGCTTTTTGTAACTGGAAAATGACGAATAATCGAAGGCCAAGCTGCAAGTTTCAATCACCGGGAGATTAGGTATGAGCTTACCGCGGACGATAGCGCGCTATACCGTCGAGGAATATCTCGCCCTGGAACGAGGGTCCGAAGAACGTCACGAATACCTGGACGGACAGATTTACGCGATGGCCGGTGAGAGCATCGAACACGCCGACATCAGTTCCAATCTGGTTGGCATACTCAACCCACAATTGAGGGGCACACCGTGTCGCGTGTGGACGAAGGACTCAAAAGTCCTCAGCGGTCCTGCCATTAGATCCTACAAGAGCATCAAAGGACTGTTCTCTTACCCCGATATCGTGGTCGTTTGTGGAGAGCCCCGATTCCTCGATGAGCATCGAGACGTGTTACTTAATCCGACCCTTATTATCGAAGTATTATCTCCGTCGACCGAGAGCTTTGATCGCGGCGAGAAGTTTCGGCGTTATCGCACTCACCTTGCCTCGCTCACCGATTACGTCCAGGTATCTCAAGCGTTGCCGCTGATCGAACATTTTCGCCGCCAATCAAATGACGAATGGGTGTTGTCTACCGTCAGTGATATGGCAGGCAGCCTTCATCTCGCTTCGATTAATTGCACGCTGCGAATGACTGAGGTTTATGACCGTGTTAGCTTCCCAGAAGAGGAGGCGCCTGAGACTTCAAGCTCGGAATAGTGAGAAGACATGGTTGATACTCAGTTCGACGTAATCGTGATCGGCGCGGGACACGCAGGCTGCGAGGCCGCCTACATCGCTGCGCGTATCGGCGCCCGCACCGCGCTGGTTACGCTCGATACGAACTCGATCGGCCAGATGAGCTGTAACCCCGCCATTGGCGGTATAGCCAAGGGCCACCTCGTCCGCGAAGTCGACGCGCTCGGCGGAATAATGGGTAGCGTCATCGACGCAACCGGGATTCAATTCCGCTTGCTCAATCGCAGCCGCGGCCCCGCTGTGCAGTCCCCTCGCGCGCAAGCCGATCGCAATCTCTACCGCACCGAGATGCGCCGTAGACTTTCAGTCACTGAGAAGCTCTCAATCATCGAAGGTGAAGTCGCAGAGATCAAATTCGCCGGCACGCGAGTCACCGGCGTCGAGCTTGCCGATGGAACGATGATCGAAGGGCGCGCCGTCGTCCTGACAACCGGGACTTTCCTGAACGGCTTGATTCACGTCGGCAAGAAGACGTTTCAGGCCGGCCGTAGCGGCGAACCCGCTTCAATAAAACTTGCGGACTGCATTCGAGGCATCGGGTTCAGGACCGGCAGGCTCAAGACTGGTACCCCGCCTCGGCTCGATGGGCGCACGATCGATTATACAAAGTTCGAGGTGCAACCGGGCGACGCTCGGCCGGTGCCGTTCTCATTCAAAACCGGTGAGATCAATCGCCCGCAGATAAACTGCTTCATCGGCTACACCAACGAAGTTGTTCACGACGTGATCCGAAACAACCTCGACAAATCACCTCTATACAGCGGCGACATCAAAGGCATCGGTCCGCGCTACTGCCCGTCGATCGAAGACAAGGTGATGAAGTTCTCGGAGAAGCTTCGACATCAAATATTCCTCGAGCCGGAGGGCTACGACACCTACGAGGTCTATCCGAACGGGATCTCCACGAGCATGGCTGAAGAGGTGCAGCACGAGTTCGTTCGCAAGATTTCCGGGCTTGAGAACGTGAAGTTGCTTCGGCCGGGCTACGCCGTAGAGTACGACTTCGTCGATCCGCGAGAGTTGTACGCGACGCTCGAGGCTAAGCGGATCGGCGGTCTGTTTCACGCCGGGCAGATCAACGGCACGTCGGGCTATGAAGAAGCGGCGGGCCAGGGAATCGTCGCAGGCATCAACGCGGCGCTGTCGGCGCTCGGCCGCGAATCGGTGGTGTTCGATCGAGCAGAGAGCTACATCGGCGTGATGATCGACGACCTTGTGACCAAAGGCGCGGACGAGCCTTATCGAATGTTCACTTCCCGAGCCGAAATGCGGCTGTCGCTGCGCTACGACAATGCCGACAAGAGGCTGACGCCGCTTGCTCGCAAGATCGGTTCAATCGACGACTCTGACTACCATGCGTTTGAGAAACGCCAGCGCGGCGTGGGGTTGGTTCAAGAGTTTCTGTCCAATGCGAAGGTCACCGATCTCGGCGACGAGTTGATTAATGAGCTTGCCCTTGAAGGGTCACCCGACAGCTACCGCGGACGAAAGCTGGACTACCTCGCTCGCCGGCCGGACTGCAGCGCCGAGAAACTAATCGAGATCGTCAGGGCAGCTATGGGCAATTCGATTAGAGAGAAAGAGATCGTCGTGGCCTTGAACGATCTCCGCTATTCAGGCTATCTGAAAGACCAGGAGGCGGTGGCTCGAAAGCGCGGCCGCTACGACGAGCTTCCAATACCGAACGGCACGGATTTCTCTAAGATCTCGGGCTTGTCGAACGAAGTGGTTCACAAGCTCGGGAGTGTTCGTCCTCGTACGATAGGGCAGGCGGCTCGGATCCCCGGTGTAACGCCGGCGGCAGTATCGATTCTATTGGTTGAAATGCTCCGAGCTTGAATTGTTTCGCTAATCGGTGCGAATCCGCGCACCGCCGATGACGGGCGACGGAATATTTGGACTGCGGCGGCCTTTGTGCGTTGCCGCC
>JBBPIG010000070.1 GCA_038040445.1 Acidobacteriota bacterium
AGCCGATATGTGAAAAGGTGAGTTCAAGCTAGAGGCGATAGAGGCTCGATCTTGGCGGGACTCCGATTCACCGGCCCGGCACCCTGATAGGCAAAGCGCTCGAACCGTTGGATAAAGGCACCGGTGAGATTCTGGTCCTGCTCAGTTTGCAGTAGTTAGTCGAAACGGAAGCCGTCTGAACGCGACGAGTCTTCGAGGAGGAAGCGATGACACATTCAAAAATGGAAAGCCCGAACGTGGCAAACCCTCTGTTGCGCAGGATCGCCAATTCACGAGCCGGTGTCTTGTGGTCGATGGTTGTCCTCCTGATCGGCAGCGCAGTGCTGGCGGCCGCCGTTCGCGCCTACAACCGCGCGACACTGAATGCTGCAAATGTCACCAGACCCTCGACAGCTTTACCGTTGGTCCAAAGTGGCGTGGCGCCGCGCCTCGGGAGGTTGCAAACCAGACTGTCGTCTCAGCCTCAAGCTGACAGGTTGCGCCATAGACTCGGACAGCGGTTTGCCGGTTCGGGCAGAGAGCGGGCGATCTTGACAGGCACTCTGACGATGGGAGCGGATCGCTATCCGGTGCGAATCGTTCGCACCCAGACCGAGGACGGCGAGGATGTTCAGATCGCGCTGAACGGCGGAGCTGTCTCGCTGACCTGGACCGCAAGACAAGGGGCATTATCGGCTAACGCCTCACCCACATCCATCGAGCGTTCTTTTGTTGAAAGGCTCGCTCTTGATAGCCCGGACCAGTTCATCCTGGCCCAGTTGCGCGGCGCAAGCTACTACACCGTCGCGAGAAGAGTGGTTCCCGAAGAGGCGCTGAAGTCTCAGGACTATACTGGGCCGGCCTGGGATGTAGTGAGAGTCGACGAGCCAACCAGAACAGAGCTGACCAAGCCTGAAAGCTCTTGGCGGATGTACTACGTCAACTCAGCGACCGGTCTGCTGGAACGCATCATCTCGAGTGAACAAGGACAACCCGTCATGGCTGAGCTGCTTGAGTGGAGCAATCGTCAGGGCGAACTCGCGCCTGGTCGAATCAGGTGGAGCAGAAACGGGCAGGTGATTATGGAGCTTGTGGTCACTGCCTCCGCTTACGGATCAAGGTAAGCGGATCGCGATACTTCGAACCAACTCTTTCGGAGCAGGGGGCTGTGATTATGAAACTGAGAAATTACGTTCGGACGCTGTCGATGTCGATGATTGCTGTAAGCTGCGCGCTCGTTGTTGCACAGGCTCAACAGCTCGATCCCGCCGCAAAGCCGGATCGCGGGATGGGTGGAAACGGCTCCTTTGCAATCTCCGACATAGAGAATGTCAACCTAACGAACGGCAACGTGAACATCTCAATCCCTCTCGCCTCCTTGCCTCCCATAGCTGGTGGAAAGCTCTCCTGGTCAATTCGCGCCGCATACAACAGCAAGCTGTGGGATATGAAATCCTTCAAGATGCGGCCAGATGTGCATCACCCGCAGGGACCGTGGGAGTATTACTTCGAACAGCGAAGCGAGAGCGGGGGCTGGATTGTCTCGGGAGCGTATTGGATTGAACAGGTCTTGGCAGACGTTGGGGACGCAGAAGTTGATTGCGGTGAGTGCGAGCCAGATGATTCTGAATGTCTCTCGGCGCGTGCGCAGTGCGCGGCGGCCTTTGATTATCGATACAAAATGATTCTCCACACTCCGGATGGAACAACTCACGAACTGCGCTCTCCTGAGGGTCAGGTTTATACCGGCATTGGCTTTCAGGACTGGCGGCGTGGTTTCTACAACAACACACCGTACACCACCGGCCAGCCGATGCGCTACTACTCCTACGACGGGAGCTTTCTGTGGGCGGTCATATACCCTTCGGGCGAATGGGCAGTCTATATGCCGGACGGTACCAGCGTAACCCAACTCGCCTCTGCCCAACAAATAAGCGACGCAAACGGGAACAAGATAGAAATTACTTCAACGGTTAATCTCGCAACAGGAGATAATGCGACCGTCTGCACAGATGTCCAAACAGGGCGGCAAATAAAGTACAACTTCACGGCAGCCACTAACACAGGACAAGTTCAATATCAGACGGTTGGGGGAGTCTGGGAGACCATAACCATCCACTTCGCAAATAAAACGCTTACCGGCAAGGCCATCAATGCTGGCGATCGTCTGTGTATTAACGGCAGCTACTCCTGGGGAACATTACTAGGCGACAACTTTGAGGTCATCACTTCAATAGTGCTTCCTGAAACGGAGCCCGGAATTACAAGGCAGTTCATTTTCGAGTACAACTCTGACGACATCGACGAGGATGTCAACATCCCGTTCAGGGGGTGGTGCCCGGACCCGATTACAGAGATCAAGGATGCATCCCACGGCCTCGGCGAACTAAGCCGTATGACACTCCCTTCCGGGGCGGTCGCAGAGTATTTCTACAAACACGATGGAGCTCACACCGGCCCATTCGGCCTATCCGTGAATCGTTTCGCGTGCAGAATGGTATCCGGAAACTCACTCAAGCAAAAGAAGCTGTTCCACGATGGAGTTGGCCCCGACATTTGGAACTACACGATAACAAGCGTAAGCGGCCAGGTGACCGGCCCCGACGGGTTGC
>JBBPIG010000071.1 GCA_038040445.1 Acidobacteriota bacterium
GGAATGTGGTGCAGGAATGGGTAGACTAATTTAAAGAATTGCCTTGCGAGAGAAAGTACAGTTCAGATCGACGGAAATTATCAGCACGGCGCGAGACCCGTGGGCCAGTTGCCCTACGGCGGCGATTTAAGGCCAATACTGTTCACTTAACGATCCTGATCCGTTTAGCAGCCCGTGTCTAAAAACCACTTCCGCTTAAGAATGTTTGGGCGTAGAATCAGGCATGGCGATGGGCGAGGAGCGGACCAGACAGAAGCAGGAAGAGATGTTTTATGCCAGCGAGGTGGCGCAAGCGCCGGGGCATCCGTTTTATGAGGCGCTGAACGGAGTGTTGAAGCAGGCGGGGTTCGATGCGTTTTGCGAGGGGCTCTGCCGGAAGTTCTATCACCAAAAGCTGGGTCGGCCGTCGTTGGCGCCGGGCGTGTATTTCCGGTTGTTGTTGGTCGGCTTCTTTGAAGGCATTGGGAGCGAGCGAGGGATCGGGTGGAGAGTGGCCGACAGTCTGAGTCTGCGGCGCTTTTTGAACTACGGGCTCCAAGAGGCTACGCCGGATCATGTGACGATCTCGCGAACGCGGCGCTTGCTGGATGAAGAAACGCATCAGGCGGTGTTCACGTTTGTGTTGACCGAAGTGGCGCGGCGCGGATTGCTGAAAGGCAAGACGATTGGGATCGACGCGACGACGCTGGAGGCGAATGCGGCGATGCGCTCGATTGTGCGGCGGGACACGGGCGAGAGTTACATGGAGTATCTGCGGAAGCTGGCCCAGGCAGCGGGCATCGATCCCAACGATGATGACGCGGTGCGGCGCATGGATCGTAAGCGAAAGAAGAAAACTTCGAATGAAGATTGGGTGAATCCACACGATCCGGACGCCGAAGTGACGAAGATGAAAGACGGCGCGACGCACTTTGCCTACAAGGCCGAGCAGGCCGTGGATCTGGATACGGGCGCGATTGTGGCGATCACGACGCACGGCGGCGCAACAGGCGACACCGAATCTGTTTTGGAAACATTACCGGCTGCGGGTGTTTCGGTGGCGGAACAGATCGCGACGCCTACCGCGCGGGGCCAATACCAGGTTGAGGATGGCGGGATGCGGGAAGTCGTCACCGACAAGGGCTATCACAGTGGTCCCGTGTTGGCGAAAATGCATGAGTGGGGCGTACGGACGTACGTTTCTGTTCCGCACCAGCAGCGGCGCAAGTGGGAAAACAAAGCGGACCCACAAGCGGCGGTTTACGCCAATAAACGGCGCGTGGAAGGCGAGCGCGGCAAGAGTTTATTGCGGCGGCGCGGCGAGTTCCTCGAACGTCCGTTCGCGCATCAGTATGAGACCGGCGGGCTACGCAGAGTGCACGTGCGCGGCCGCGAAAATGTCTCCAAGCGGGTGTTGCTGCAAGCGGCGGCCTGCAATCTCGCGCTGATTCTGCGCTCGCTGACCAAAGCCGGAACGCCCAGGGGCCTGGCGGACCTGGGCAGAAACATTTTTGATGCTTTATGTCGCGTCCTGGCGGCCCTGGCCGTTCTTGACGCGCCGGCGAGCAGCCGGAAGCAAGATTTCCTTCAACAGCCCGCGCACCGCGTCAAATCGCGGTCGAGTTCGTTTAATCTCCCTCCCTGCCGAAAATGCAGGTTCTGACACAGGCTGTTAGGTGCCCTGGGTTTTCCGTAGGCAAGTTAGGGCCTGTTAAGAAATAAGATGATCAGTTCTTGAGCCGCGTTGGGCGGATCTGATAGTTCCATTCCCCGTGGAACTGATCTCGTCGAAGATGGACCTGCGCGAAGTCTTTGTCCGACACCTTGACTCCGGGTGGGTACGAGTTGGTGTCCAGCTCGGAATGTACCTTCAAGCCATTGTTGGTTGTGGTCGCTGCGATCAGACTGACGATCACTTCAAAGCTGACCAGTGGCTTGCCCCGCCAGTTCTGCGTGATAAAGCTAAACAGACGGTGTTCGATCTTGTTCCACTTGCTGGTTCCAGGTGGAAAGTGGCAGACGGCGATGAGCAACCCCGTTTCGTCTGCCAGTCTCTGTAGCTCCATCTTCCAAAGTCGCACCCGCGCACCGTTACTGCCACCACCATCGGCGGTGATGAGCACCCGCTTGGCCTTGGGATGAATGGGCTGTCCCATAGATCGCCACCAGCGGCGGATGCTCTCGACGGCAAAAGCTGCCGTATCGTGATCCACGCCGACGCTGACCCAACCTGTGTTGTGAGCCAAATCATAAATCCCGTATGGATTGGCCCGGCCCAATTCTGGGATGACGAAGTCATGCACACGTACCCGTTCCGGATTTCCCTTGGGACGCAGTTCCTGCCCGCCGTTCTTGAAGTCCCCTACCAATTCCTTCTTCTTCGTGTCGACCGAAATCACCGGCTGCTTGTCAGCGAGGTATCGTTTGACTTTGCGATTGATATGCGCAAACTGAGCGTCGCGGTCCGGGTGACTGTCTCCTTCCTTGGTCTTTTGATTGGCCTGCAGACTATAGCCCAACTGGTGCAATAACTCCGCTACGACCGGATAGCTGATGGAGTGCC
>JBBPIG010000072.1 GCA_038040445.1 Acidobacteriota bacterium
GCCGGGTCTTCGCGCAGGATCTTCAGAGCTTCGACACCGCTGATTCCAGGCAGATTGATGTCCATCAGAATCACGTCCGGTTGAGAGGCTCGCGCAAGCTCGATTCCGAGAGTCCCGTTCACCGCACCCAACAGGCGTATGTCGGATCGGCGCGCGATCAATTGCTCGACCAGCCTCAGGTTAGCCAGGTTGTCCTCGACATAGAGCAAAGTGCGCAGCGGTGCGCCGGTCGGGACTTGCCCGTGGACAACGATTGCGGATTCGGTGCTTGCAACTGCAAGTGGTGGTGCCGAAGTCAAAAGCAGTTCGATCCAGAAGACGCTTCCCACGCCGACGCTGCTTTCCGCCCCGATGACGCCCCCCATCATTTCGACTAGCCGCTTGCTTACCACGAGGCCGATGCCGGTGCCTTCCTTGCCGCTGTCCTCTTGTCCGAGACGATTGAATGACTGGAAAAGCTGCGCCAGCTTTTCCGGAGGCAATCCCCCGCCGGTGTCCACGACGCTGATGCGAATGCGCTCCGGACGGGCTGGGGTGCACTTCACATCGACGGTTCCCTGCTCCCGGTTGTATTTGATCGCGTTGGAAAGGAGGTTGATGAGCACCTGCTTCAAACGGGTCCGGTCGGCCTTGACAAAGTAGGAGACATCCAGCTGGGGCAGGGTCATGGTGATGCCACGCTGTTGCGCCTGCGGCTCCATCATGGCTTGGCATTCAGATATGACCTCGGCCAACGACACCGGTTCCGGCGACAGCGACACCTTCCCGGCTTCGACCTCTGCGAGATCGAGGACTTCGTTGATCAACTTCTGCAGATGCCAACCCGCCTTCAGAATCTGGGCAATGCTTTGCTTCTGGGACGCCGTCGGCAAGGGGGAGACTGACTCCAGCAATTGGGCGAAACCGAGCATCGCAGTGAGCGGGGTGCGAAGCTCATGGCTCATGCTGGAAAGGAAGTCCGATTTCGCGAGGTTGGCTTTCTCGGCTGCGGACTTGGCGCTCTCGAGTTCGATGTTCGTTTCCTGGAGCGCCTGCTCGAAGTGCTTGCGTTCGGTAACGTCGCGCGCGGCGGCGAATACGCCTTGTAGCCTCCGATCTCGGTCGTAGAAGGTCGTCGCGTTGTAGGACACAACTGTTTTCTTGCCGTCCCTGGCGCGCGCAGTGAGCTCGTAGTTGGTGACCTTCTTCTCGCTCAACACCAGCTTGATGGCCGCTTCGGCCCGCTCGGGATCGGTGAAGTAGTTCTTGAACGGCGCGCCGATCAACTCGTCGCGGGTACAGCCAGTGAGCGCTTCCATCTGCTTATTGAGATCGGTGATGATGCCGCGCGGATCGGTGGTCATCAGCGCGTCGATATTGGATTCGACCAGAGAGCGCGTGTAGAACTGCTGATCACGCAGGCGTTGATCGAGCTTCTCCTGCTCTGCTTCGACCCGCTTGCGCGCTGTGTTGTCTGTGCCGATCAGCAGATAACCGATGATCTTGTCTTGAGCATCGCGCAGCGCCGTGACCGACACGATGGCGGGAAAGCGGCTGCCGTCCTTGCGGATGTAGGTCAGCTCGTAGATGTCCTCGATCCCGCGCGAGGCTTTGAACACCAGGGCCTCGAAGCCCGGAGTGATGGTGGTCGCTAGCTCGACGCTCAGGGCCTTGGCCCGCGCGATCACCTCCTGCGGATCGGAGATGTCGGCCGGGGTGATCTTGTTCATCACGTCGGCGGCGGCGTAGCCGAGCATGCGCTCCGCGCCGACATTGAAGATCTGGATCACGCCCTTCTCGTCGGTGGCGATGCTCGAGAAGTTGGCGCTGTTGAA